>CAYPDO010000810.1:0-2292 GCA_964409495.1 uncultured Bordetella sp. | reverse complement strand
GGCCGACATCCTGGGCATGAGCCCGCGCACCGTGAACAAGCACCTCGAACATGTGTTCGAGAAGCTGGGCGTGGAAACCCGTGCCGCCGCCGCGGCGCTGGCCAGCCGCGAGCTGGGCTGAGGCAGGACGCGCGCCCGCGCCTGCCAGAATCGCGGCCAGACCCCGCCGTGGAGGCCCGCATGATCTTCCGCCAGCTGTTCGAACCCCTGTCGTCCACCTACACCTACCTGCTGGGCTGCAAGCACACCGGCCAGGCGCTGCTGATCGACCCGGTGGTCAACAGCATCGAGCGCGATCTGGGTGAACTGCAGCGCCTGGGCCTCACGCTGGCCGTCACGCTGGACACGCACATCCATGCCGACCACATCACCGGCGCGCGCCATCTGAAAGAACGCAGCGGCTGCCGCATCGCCGTGCCGGCCATCGACGCCCTGGACTGCGCCGACATCGGCGTCACCGAGGGCGTGCCGCTGCGCGTGGGCAGCCTGGTGATCGAGGCCCTGCACACGCCCGGCCACACCAGCGGCCACCATGCCTATGTGTGCGGCGAGCGCCTGTTCACCGGCGATGCGCTGCTGATCGACGGCTGCGGCCGCACCGATTTCCAGGGCGGCAGCGCGGCCGAGCTGTACCGCAGCGTCACCGGCAAGCTGTTCACGCTGCCCGACGAGCAGCTGGTGTACCCGGGCCACGACTACCAGGGGCGCCGTGTCTCGTCGGTGGGCCAGGAGAAGGCACGCAACCCGCGCCTGGGCGGCGGCAAGGCGCAGGCCGAGTTCGAGCAGATCATGGCCGGCCTGAACCTGCCCTATCCGAAGTTCATCGACCATGCCGTGCCTGGCAACCGCCAGTGCGGCGTGTGCCCCACCGACCTGCCCGAGCAGCTGCAGGCCTACTGCCAGCGCATGACCGAGAGCCCCCAGGGCTGAGCCGATGCCCTCGATGAAGCTCAAGACGACCGGCAGCGGCGGCCTGGTCTATTCCACCGATGCCGGCGCCATGTGCCCGGCCTGCCGCCAGCCGCTGGCGGCCTGCTGCTGCGCCGCCCAGGCTGCCGCGACCATGCCGCGCGGCGACGGCACGCTGCGCGTGGGCTTCGAGACCAAGGGCCGCGGCGGCAAGGCCGTGACCGTGGTGCGCGGCCTGGACGAGCTGCCACCCGACACGCTGGCGCAATGGGGCAAGCAGCTGCGCACCGCCTGCGGTGCCGGCGGCGCGGTGAAGGACGGCACGCTGGAGATCCAGGGCGACCACCGCGCCAGGGTGCAGGCCTGGCTGCAGGCGCAGGGGCGCAAGGTGAAGCTGGTCTGAGTCTCGCCCCCCACATCGCTGCGCTCCTGCCCCCCGAGGGGGGCGCACAGCCCCTTGGGGCGGCCCGGCGGGGCTGAGCCCGGGCGCCGCCGGGCGGCCCGCCCGGTCGAAGACAATCGGCCGCCATGAGCAGTTCAACCACAGACAAGTTCCCGGTGCTGATCGCCGGCGGCGGCATCGGCGGCATGAGCCTGGCGCTCACGCTGCACCAGATCGGCGTGCCCTGCGTGGTGCTCGAGGCCGTGCCCGAGCTCAAGCCGCTGGGCGTGGGCATCAACCTGCAGCCCAACGCCGTGCGCGAGCTGCATGCGCTGGGTTTCGGCAACGCGCTGCTCGACCACATCGGCGTGCAGGCGCGCGAATGGGCGCTGGTGGGCCGCAATGGCAACGATGTCTACAGCGAGCCGCGCGGCCTGGCCGCGGGCTACCGCTGGCCGCAGTATGCGGTGCACCGTGGCCAGCTGCAGATGCTGCTGTACCGCACAGTGCTGGAGCGCCTGGGGCCCGGTGCCGTGTGCCTGGGCCAGCGCGTGACCGGCTACCGGCAGGACGCGCATGGCGTCACCGCGCTGGTCGAGTCACGCGATGGCCAGCGCCGCGAACTGCGCGGCAGCCTGCTGATCGCCGCCGACGGCCTGCATTCGGCGGTGCGCGCGCAGATGCATCCGCAGCAGCCGCCCATCCAGTGGGGCGGCGCGATCATGTGGCGCGGCACCACGCCGGGCGTGCCGATCCGCACCGGCGCCAGCTTCGTGGGCCTGGGCTCGCTGCGCCACCGCGTGGTGCTGTACCCGATCTCGCCGGCCGATCCGGCCACCGGCCTGGCCACCATCAACTGGATCGCCGAGATCACGGTCGACAACGCCGGCGGCTGGCGCCAGGGCGACTGGAACCGCCAGGTGGCGCTGGACGAGTTCATCCACCACTTCGAGGGCTGGAACTACGGCTGGCTGGACGTGCCGGCCATGCTGCGCGGCGCG
>CAYPDO010000809.1:0-2292 GCA_964409495.1 uncultured Bordetella sp. | reverse complement strand
TCGACCCCGCCGACACGCGCCGCGTGCTGGCGCTGGGCCTGAGCGCAGCGCTGAACGCGCCGATCCCCGAGACCCGGTTCGGCGTGTTCCGCATGTGAGCGGGCCAAGCCGTGGCACACCGCATGTCCAGCCCGTCATGAACCCCGACCACCCGCCCCGCGCGTTCAACCTGCGCCCGCTGCAGGCCACCGACGCGCTGGCCGAGCTGACCACGCTGCTGCACCGCGCCTATGCGCCATTGGGCGCGGCCGGCATGAATTTCACCGCCGTGCACCAGACCGAAGCCCAGACCGCCGAGCGCGTGCGCCAGGGCCATTGCCTGGTGGCCGAGCGCGACGGCCGGCTGATCGGCACCGTCACCGTGAACGGCGCCTTCGATCCCAACACCCAGGCCTGGGCCCGGGCCACGCCCTGGTTCTACCGTGCCGACGTGGCGCACTTCCACCAGTTCGCGGTGGCGCCCGAGCTGCAGGGCCAGGGCATCGGCAGTGCCCTGATGGCCGGCGCCGAGGCCTGGGCGCGCAACCACGGCCACCGTGCGCTGGCGCTGGACACCGCGCTGCCGGCCACCGCACTGCGCCAGCGCTATGCCCGCGCCGGCTTCGAGGTGGTGGACGAGGTGCACTGGCCCGGCAAGACCTACCGCAGCGTGGTGATGATGAAGCCGCTGGCCTTCGACGGCGAAGGCCAGCCGCTGCCGGCGCCCACCGCCACCGATGCCCAGCACCATGCGGCGATGGTGCGCACACTGTGGGCGCACTTCCAGGCGCGTGACTGGCCGGCCGCGCGCCGCCTGCTGGCCGACGATGCCCAGTTGCACTGGCCGGCCAGCGGCGAGTGGCTGCTGGATGCCGACGCCATCATCCGCGTACAGGCCATCTATCCCGAGGGCTGGACACTCACCGTGCTGGAGGCCACACCGATGCTCGATGGCCGCGTGCACTCGGCGGTGCGCGTCGACCACGGCGGCCAGACCTTTCTGGCCCACACGCTATGGCGCTTTGCCGGCACACGCATCGCCGGTGCGACCGAGACCTGGGCCACCGCCGAGGCGCCGCCGGCCTGGCGCACGGCGCAGGCCATCGGCGCCTACCGGCGCGAGCCCTGGCCGCGCGGCGCATGATGAAGGCCTTTGACCCCCTTCCGGCGCCTGTCCGGCCGGCATGGCTGGCGGCCTTGCGGGCCTCGTGGCCGCTGCTGGCCCTGCTGGCCGCCATCGCGGCGCCCGCCGCCCATGCCGCATTGGCCGAGCAGGTGCTGCAGGTGCCGGTGAGCGTGGTCGATGCCTATGGCAAGGCGGTGGAGCAGCCGATCACCGTCACGCTGTTCCGGGACGACGCGGCCGCCGCGCCGCAGCCGCTGCTGCTGCTCAACCACGGCCGGGCGCCCAAGCAGGCCGATCGCGCCGCGATGGGCCGTGCGCGCTACAGCGCCGTGGTGCCCTGGCTGGTGGCCCAGGGCTTTGTCGTGGCCGTGCCCACCCGCGTGGGTTACGGCGTGAGCGGCGGCCCCGACGTCGAGGACTCGGGCGCCTGCAACCGCAAGAACTACCCGCCCGGCTACCGCGCCGCCGCCGCGCAGACCCTGGCCGTGCTGCAGGCCCTGCAGGACCGGCCCGAGGTGCAGCCCGGCCGCGCCGTGGTGATGGGCCAGAGCTTTGGTGGCGCCACCGCGGTGGCCGTGGCCGCGCTGAACCCGCCGGGCGTGGTGGCCGCGATCAACTTTGCCGGCGGCGGTGGCGGCAACCCGGAAACCCAGCCGCAGCGCCCCTGTGCGACGGCGCAGCTGGAAGACCTGTTCCGCAGCTTCGGCCGCAGCGCGCGTGTGCCGATGCTGTGGGTCTACACCGAGAACGACCAGTATTTCGGCCCCGAGCATCCGCGCACCTGGCACGCCGCCTTTGCCGAGGCCGGCGGCAAGGCCGAGTTCCAGCAGTTCCCGCCGCATGGCGACGACGGCCACAGCCTGTTCACGCGCTTTCCCAAGGTGTGGCAGCCGCGCGTGGCCGAGTTCCTGCGCGCCCAAGGTTTCACGCTTCCCTGAGGCCCTTCTCCGATGACAACCAGCACCCTCGACATCCAGCGCAGCGGCCCGCAAGGCGCGGTGGCGCGCGTGTTCCTCAACCGGCCCGAGGTGCGCAACGCCTTCAACAGCGACGTGATCGCCGAACTCAGCACGGCCTTCACCACGCTGGGTGCCGATGCCGGCGTGCGCGCCATCGTGCTGGGCGGCCATGGCAAGGCCTTCTGCGCCGGCGGCGACCTGAACTGGATGCGCGCGATGGCCGACTAC
>CAYPDO010000808.1:0-2298 GCA_964409495.1 uncultured Bordetella sp. | reverse complement strand
CGGCCGCGCGCTGGCGGAACTTGGTGATGGCCTCGGCCGAGACCTCGGCGGCCACCCGCTCGCGTGCCTCGCGCGACAGGCCGAAGCCCACACGCACCACGTTCAGGCCCGCCAGCCGGCCGGCCAGCGCGCTGATGGCCGGCAGGTCACGCCCCTCCAGCACCAGCTCGGCCTGGCCATGCCAGCCGGCAATGCCACCTTTCGGCGCGCTGCGCGGGTACAGCGAGAAGGCACCGGAGCGCACCTCCAGCTGGCCCGGACGCTGCGCCTTGCGCGCCTCGACCAGCGCCGCGTCCAGCACCTGGCGCAGCTGGCTTTGCACGGTGGCGGCATCGCTGCCCTCGCGCACCACCTGCAGCGTGATGGCCAGCAGGTCTTGCGGCACCTCGGCACTGGCCTCGGCCGACAGCTGCAGCACATTGGCCGGCGGCGCCAGCATGGCGGTCTGCGCATGGACGGCGCCGGCACCGGCCACCAGCAGCGCCAGGGCCAGCAGGCGGCCGGGGATCAGGGAAGACTGTTGGCGCATGGCGCTCCTTGAGGAAGATGCATGGGACAGGATGCCCCAGGACAGCAGGCCAGCGCAAAGCGCCGCCGCTTGCGCGTGGGCGACGCATGGCCTGTGACGGCTGCCCGGCCGGCCCGCCACCAGGCCGGGTGCAGGCCCTGCAGCATGTCACGCGGCAGGGCCCGATGTGGTTGACGTCACGGCCGCGCGCCGATGGCGGTTAGAGTTGTAACAGAGGGTCAGATTCGGGCGTTTGGCCCGGAAACCCAGGCCCACAATGCCTCTGTTACAAATTCGGAGTGCGCATGAATACTGCAGCCACGGCTCGGCCGGACCGCATCGTCGTCGTCGATGACGACGCCCGTATCCGCGACCTGCTGCGCCGTTATCTCACGCAAGAGGGCTTCGAGGTGCTGCTGGCCGAAGACGGCAAGACCCTCAACCGCCTGCTCACGCGCGAGAACATCGACCTGATCGTGCTCGACCTGATGCTGCCGGGCGAAGACGGGCTGTCGATCTGCCGCCGCCTGCGCGCCGGCAACGACACCACGCCGATCATCATGCTCACCGCCAAGGTGGAGGATGTCGACCGCATCGTCGGCCTGGAGGTGGGCGCCGACGACTACCTGCCCAAGCCCTTCAACCCGCGCGAACTGCTGGCGCGCATCCACGCCGTGCTGCGCCGCCGGCCGCAGCAGGAGGCGCCCGGTGCGCCGTCGAAGGAGGCGCAGGTGGTCAGTTTCGGCCCCTTCACCTTCGACCTGTCGCTGCGCCGGCTCACCAAGGACGGCGAGGCGATCCAGCTCACCACCGGTGAGTTCTCGATGCTCAAGGCCCTGGTGCGCCACCCGCGCCAGCCGCTCAGCCGCGACAAGCTGGCGCAGCTGGCACGCGGCCGCGAGTTCGAGCCCTTCGACCGCAGCCTGGATGTGCAGGTCTCGCGCCTGCGCAAGCTGATCGAGCCCGATCCCTCCGCCGCGCGCTACATCCAGACGGGGTGGGGCGTGGGCTACGTGTTCGTGCCTGACGGCGCGACATGAGCGGTGCCCGCCAGGCGGTGCCCATGTCTGCCCAGCGCGTGGCGCTGAGCCTGTTCTGGCGCACCTTCTTCCTGCTGCTGCTGCTGGTGGGCGGCTGCCTCACGGCCTGGACCGTGGCCCTGCTGATGCGCGACGACCCGCCGCGCGAGGTGCTGGCCGCGCGCGAGCTGGCTTGCGTGATCAATGTCGGCCGCGAGGCGCTGGCACGCATCGAGCCCGGTGCACGCGCCGGGCTGCTGCAGGCCATTGCCGCGCGCGAGCAGCTCACGCTGAAGCCGCGCCAGACCACCGACCGCTGGACCAGCGCCAGCGACGATGCCGCACTGCGCCGCTTTGCCGCGGCGCTGCGCAGCGAGCTGGGCGCAGACACCCAGGTGGCCGCCCAGGTCAACGGCCAGCCGGGCCTGTGGGTGGGCTTCACGGCCGAGCGCGAGGCCTGGTGGCTGCGCGCCGACCCCGCGCGCGCCCAGCCGCCGCACAACCTGCCCTGGCTGCTGGCCCTGGTGGCAGTGCTGGCGGTGATCCTGGTGGCCTCGGTGCTGGTGGCGCGGCGCATCAACCGGCCGCTGCGCGAGCTGCAGTTCGCCGCCAGCCGCATCCGCGAGGGCGATCTCGATTCGCGCCTCGATGAAACCACGATCACCAGCGAGATCCGCGAGGTGAACATGGGCTTCAACCGCATGGCGCGCGAGCTGGCCAAGGTCGAGGAAGACCGCGCGGTGATGCTGGCCGGCATCAGCCACGACCTGC
>CAYPDO010000807.1:0-2304 GCA_964409495.1 uncultured Bordetella sp. | reverse complement strand
TCTTCGTGCGCGGCCAGGGCAGCTGGCTGTGGGACGCCCAGGGCCGCCGCCACCTCGATGCGGTGCAGGGCTGGGCCGTCAACACCCTGGGCCATGCGCCGCCGCAGATCGCCCAGGCGCTGGCACGCCAGGCCGGCACGCTGCTGCAGGCCGGCCCGGGGTTCCACAACGCGCCGGCGCTGGCGCTGGCCGAGCAGCTCACCACGCTGAGCGGGCTGGCGCGCGCCTTCATCTGCACCAGCGGCGCCGAGGCCAATGAGGCTGCGGTGAAGCTGGCGCGCAAGTGGGGCCAGCGGCATCGGGGCGGCGCGGCCACGGTGATCAGCTTTCGCAACAGCTTTCACGGCCGCACGCTGGCCATGATGGCGGCCAGCGGCAAGCCGGGCTTTGGCGCGATCTTTCCGCCGGCCGTGCCGGGCTTCGTGCACTGCCCGTACAACGATCTGGCTGCGGTGCAGGCCGCCGTCGGGCCGGACACCGTGGCGGTGATGCTGGAGCTGGTGCAGGGCGAGGCCGGCGTGGTGCCGGCCGAGGCCGGCTTTGTGCAGGGCCTGCGCGCGCTGTGCGACGCGCAAGGCCTGCTGCTGATCGTCGACGAGGTGCAGACCGGCATCGGCCGCTGCGGCACGCTGTTTGCGCACACCCAGCACGGCATCACGCCCGACATCCTGACACTGGGCAAGGGCCTGGGTGGCGGCGTGCCCATCGGCGCCATGCTGGCGCGCGAGGCCGTGTGCTGCTTTGCGCCCGGCGACCAGGGCGGCACCTACCACGGCAATGCGCTGGTCAGCGCCGCGGCCCTGGCCGTGCTGGCCGTGGTGGCGGCACCGGGCTTTCTGGACGGCGTGCGCGCCCGCGGTGAACAGCTGGCGATCGGGCTGCGCAAGCTGTCAGTGCGCCACGGCCTGGCCGGGGTGCATGGCCAGGGCCTGCTGCGCGCGCTGGCCCTGCCGCCCATGCTGGCCTCGGGCCGGGTGGCCGACGCGGCGCGCAACCTGCCTGGCGACACCGGCCTGCTGGTGAACCCGGCACAGCCGCAGCGCCTGCGCCTGATGCCGGCACTGAACATCAGCGGAGGCGAGGTCGACCAGCTGCTGCAGTGGCTGGACGAGGCGCTGCAGGCCTGCACGCGGCCCGCGTGACCGGCCTGTCGGGCGTGACGGGCCCGGGCCCGCTCAATCGAGCGACAGGTTCAGCTGCCCGGCCAGCGCAATCCACTCGGCCGAGTCGCCGTCCCACTCGCGGCGCACCTCGGCGGGCTGGGTGAGCGGCAGGCTCGGGATGCCGAACTGCTCGCGCAGCTCTTTCAGGCGCGGCGTCAGCGAGGCCTCGCGCACCGCGTCGGCCAGCTTGTCGATGATCTCGCGCGGCGTGCCGGCCGGGGCGACAAAGGGCAGGTAGCCCTCCATCGCGAACACCGGCGCGGTGAAGCCTTGCTCGACCAGCGTGGGCAGATCGGGCAGGCGCGGCGTGCGCACACGGCCGGTGGCGGCGATCGGCCGCAGCGTGCCCTTCTGGATATGCGGCATCAGGCCCTGCACGCTGCCCACCGCCACCTGGATCTGGCCAGACACCAGATCGACCAGCATCGGCGATTCACCGCGGTAATGCGCCAGCACCATGTTCAGCTTCTCGCCCTTGTGCAGCACATCGCCCAGCATGTGCGCCCACGATCCCGCGCCATAGGTTCCCCAGGCCACCGGGTTGCTGCGTGCATGGGCCACGAACTCGCGCGCGGTCTTCACCGGCAGCTTCTCGTTCACGCCCACCAGCAGCGCGCCGCTCGGAAACAGCGCGATCGGCTCGAAATCCTTCACCGGCGTGTAGGGCAGTTTCTTGTACAGCGCCTTGGCCTGCCACAGCGGGCCCGAGGTGCTGACCAGCAGCGTGTAGCCGTCGGGCGCGGCCTTGGCCACCTCGCCGGCACCCAGCGTGCCGCCGGCGCCGGTCTTGTTCTCCACCACGAACTGCTGGCCGAACTTGCGCGACAGATGTTCGCAGTAGATGCGCGCGTAGGCATCGGTCAAACCGCCAGGCGGAAATGGCACCACCACCCGCACCGCGCGGCTGGGCCAGGCCGCCTGGGCCATCGCTGCACCTGCCGGAAGCAGCACGGCGCCGGTGGCGGCCGCGGCACCCAGCAGCAGGCGCCGACGCGTGCTGTGCTGGCTGCCTGGGGCGCTGGCGGCGTCGGGGCTGGGCTGGGTGGGGGTGTCGGGCATCGTCTGTCTCCAGGCAGGAAGGTGTTGTTCGGCGCGCCATGCTGGGGCGATTGGCACGCCCGCAGTGTCACGCGATGGACAG
>CAYPDO010000806.1:0-2309 GCA_964409495.1 uncultured Bordetella sp. | reverse complement strand
TGGGCACCAGCTTTGCCGCGCCGCTGGTGGCCGGCACGGCAGCGCTGATGCGCTCACTGGCTCCCAGCATGACGCCGGCCCAGGTCAAGACCGCGCTGCTGACCAGCGCACGCGCCTTCCCCACCACCGGTGGCACCGACAGCACCGTGGCTGCCTGCCGCGCACCCAGCGGCGCCGACCAGCTGGAGTGCTACTGCACCACCAGCACCTGCGGCGCCGGCATGCTGGACACGGCGGCAGCCGTGACTCAGGCACAGGCCTTTGCTTCGCCGCCCATGGCTGCTGTTAGCGTCTCCGTTGCCAGGCCCACGGCCGGCCAATCCGTCACCTTGGAGGGCGGCGCTTCTACAGCCAGCAATGGACGAAGCATCGCCCGTTATGCATGGGCCATTTCCAGCGACAGCACGCAATCCAGTTTCACCAGCACTACCAGTGGGCCCACGGCCACTCTGGCCACCGGCATTGCCGGAAGCGTGACTGTGACATTGACGGTGACCGACAGCGCCGGCCTTACGGCGTCAGCTTCGCAGACGATCACCGTGTTGCCCGCGCCCGTGGTGACGATCAGCTTCACCAGTGCGACGCCTACGAACGGTGACGTTCTGACCTTGGATAGCGGTACATCTACCGCCGGAACTGGCGCCACCATCACCAGCCGCACCTGGAGTCTGGCCAGTGGCAGCGCTGCGGCAACGTTAACCGTCTCCGCCGATGGAACCACGGCTCAGTTGGTGACGACAGCCGCCGGCACCGTTACGGTGAACCTGGTGGTGACCGATTCCGCAGGCGCGAGCACAACCAAGACACAGGTCTTTACCGTACAGGCTGTGCCGGTCGCGGCCATCTCCCTGCCGACTGGCGACAGCCCCACGGCTGGAGCCTCGGTGACGCTCAGCAGCGCAGACTCCACGGTGGGCGCGGGTCGCTCCATCGCCAGCCGGCAATGGAGCATCACGAAGAGCGCAACCCAGGCAAGCTTCAGCGGCGACACCACGGGGTTGACCTCCACGCTTGTCACCGCTGGCGCCGGCTCTGTGACCGTCAGCCTGAAGATCATAGACAGCGGCGGGGCTGTGTCCACCGTCCAGAAGGTAATCAACGTGGTAGCAGCGCCTATGGCTGCTATCGGTGCTTCGACCACGGTTCCCGCCGTGGGAAGTTCAGTTGCACTGGACAGCACAAGTTCGACTGCTGGGGCTGGAAGGACGCTTTCGCGCCGGCAGTGGAGCCTTCTGAGTGGGGGTGCGTACGCCAACTTCAGTAGCGCAACTGATGGCCTCACGGCCAGCCTTTCGGCGACATCGGTAGGGCCGGTGACGATCGGTCTGACGGTGGTGGACAGCGCAGGTGCCAGCCACACGAGCGCGCTGGCCATCAACGTGTCCGCGGCTGCCGTGGTTGTGCCGGCTGTGGCACCGACCGCAGCGATCACAGCGTCGACCGCTTCGCCTTCGGTGGGCGGGACGGTGATCCTCGACAGTGCTTCGTCCATAGCTGGAACCGGCAAGACCATTGTGGGCCGTCTGTGGAGCATCACGAGTGGCGGCTCTCTGGCGAGCTTGACCAGTGGCAGTACCGGCGTGACTGCTGAGTTGGCGGTTACCGCCCCCGGCTCGGTTACGGTCGGCCTGATCGTGACCGACAGCGCAGGACTGTCATCCACGACGACACAGACTATCTCGGTGGCCGCTGCTCCGACCGCCACGATCAGCTCGGTCAGCTCGACTTCGGCGGTGGGAAGCAGCGTGACCTTGGATGGCAGCGCTTCTGCTGTTGCCGCGGGGCGCACGGTTGCCAGCCGACGCTGGAGCATCACCAGCGGTGGAAGCTACGCAAACCTTGCCGGCGCCACCGATGGCGCGACGGCCACCTTGGTTGCGACGGCGGTTGGCACCGTCACCGTCAGCCTGACGGTGACCGACTCTGCTGGCGCCGCTTCCACCACCACGCAGGTTCTGGATGTTCAAGCCGCACCGGCTAGCACGCCGGGCGCCACGACGCCCGATACGAGTACACCGGGCAACGCGTCTGGCAGCGGCGGTGGCGCACTGGGCCTGGGTTGGCTGGTCGGCTTGGCCGCCGCGGTGCTGGCCCTGGGCCGTCGGCCGCGCACGGTGCCGGTCTTGACCCGCGGCTGACGCCGAACGCGGGCGCTGCTCCGCTCCCCGCGCCGCCGAACAGTCGCGCAAGCCCTTGTTGCCCGGCAGCGCGAGGGCGGCGACGCGAGCACGTCGCCACTGAATCCCTCAGACGCCTCAGGCGCGTGAGCCGCCCGGCGCCGGCAGCGTCACCGCCGAGGCGGCAGTGCC
>CAYPDO010000805.1:0-2314 GCA_964409495.1 uncultured Bordetella sp. | reverse complement strand
GTCAAGACCCGCGAGCCGGGCCAGGACCCTGCAACGCGCACGTTTCAAGCTCTTCGGATTCACGTCAACGCCGAGCTTGAGGCGCTGCAACAGGGCCTGAAGGCGGCGCTGGCGCTGCTGGCGCCGGCCGGCCGCCTGGTGGTGATCAGCTTCCACTCGCTGGAAGACCGCATCGTGAAGACCTTCATCGCCGCCGAGAGCCGCGAGGTCTACGACCGCCGCGCGCCGATGGCGCCGCCGCAGCCGCTGAGGCTGCGCGCGCTGGCGCGCACCAAGCCCTCGGCGGCCGAGATCGCCGCCAACCCGCGCGCGCGCTCGGCCATGCTGCGCGTGGCGCAGCGCACGGAGGCCGCGTGATGACCAAGGTCAACGTGCTGCTGCTGGCGGCCGTGATCGCCAGCGCGCTGTGGCTGGTGCGCAATGCCTACGATGCGCGCCGGCTGTTCGCCGAGATCCACCGCGCCGAGCAGGAAGGCCTGCGCCTGGAGGGTGAGCGCACCCGGCTCGAGGCTGAGCGCCAGGGCCAGGCCACCTCGTACCGCGTGGATGCCACCGCGCGCGAGAAGCTGGGCATGCGCACCGTGACGCCGGCCGTCACCATGTATGAAGGCCAGGCCACCGCCACGCTGACCGAGCTGCCGGCCGGCAAGGGCAGCGCCAGGCCCGCCAAGCCCACCACCGCCGCCGATGGAGCTGCGCGATGAAGAAGCTGCTCACCCCCGCCAGCGTGCGCGGCGTGGATTACGCCACCAGCCCGCTGCTGGCCAGCCGCACGCCCAACTGGCGCAGCCGCTTCATCGTGGCCGCCGTGGGCCTGGGCTTTGCCGGCCTGCTGGGCCGCGCCGCCTACATCCAGATCATCGGCAAGGAGTTCTTCCAGTCGCAGGGCGAGAAGCGCTACGCCCACACGCTGGAGGTGCCGGCCACGCGCGGGCGCATCCTTGACCGCAACCAGCAGCTGCTGGCCACCAGCGTGCCGGTGCCCAGCATCTGGGCCATCCCGAAGGAATTCCAGGCCACGCCCGAGCAGCGCGCGCAGCTGGCCCGGCTGCTGGGCATCGGCGCCAAGGAACTCGAGACCCGGCTGGCCAGCGGCAGCCAGAACTTTGCCTGGATCCGCCGCCAGGCCGAGCCCGAGCTGTGGGCGCAGGTCAAGGCCCTGGGCATCAAGGGCCTGTACGAAGACCGCGAGTACCGCCGCCGCTACCCCGAGGGTGAATCGGCCGCGCACGTGGTGGGCTTCACCAACCTCGACGACCAGGGCCAGGAGGGCATCGAGCTGGCCTTCCAGAAGGAGCTGCAGGGCAAGAAGGGCGCGCGCGGCGTGGTGAAAGACCGCCTGGGCCGCGTGATCGAAGACCTGGGCACCGGCATCGAGCCGGCCGATGGCCGCGACATCACGCTGTCCATCGATGCCAAGGTGCAGTTCTTCGCGTACCAGAAGGTGCGCGAGGCGGTGGCCCAGCACAAGGCCAAGGCCGGCAGCGTGGTGGTGCTCGACAGCCAGACCGGCGAGATCCTGGCGCTGGCCAACTACCCCAGCTACGACCCCGGTGCACGCGCCCGCCTGAACGGCGAGCAGCTGCGCAACCGAGCACTGACCGACATCTTCGAGCCCGGCTCCACGATGAAGCCCTTCGTCGTGGCGCAGGCGCTGGAAAGCGGCCGCGTGAAGCCCGAGACGCCGATCAACAGCACGCCGGGCAGCATGGTGGTGGGCGGCTTCCCGATCAAGGATGCCCACCCCTACGGCATGCTCAGCGTGCAGGGCGTGATCCAGAAGAGCAGCAACATCGGCACCGTGCGCATGGCCATGATGATGCCGCCGCAGGAGCTGTGGGAGGTGTACTCCAAGGTGGGCTACGGCCAGAAGCCGCAGATCAACTTCCCCGGCGCCGTGACCGGCCGGCTGCGCCCGCACAAGAGCTGGCGGCCGATCGAGCAGGCCACCATGGCCTATGGCTACGGGCTGTCGGCCTCGCTGCTGCAGATGTCGCGCGCCTACACCGCCTTCGCGCGCGATGGCGAGGTGATCCCGGTGTCCATGCTGCGCCAAGAGCAGCCGGCCAGCGGCATCCGCGTGTTCTCGCCCGAGACCGCGCGCGAGGTGCGCAAGATGCTGCAGATGGCCGCCAGCCCCGGTGGCACCGGCCCGCTGGCGCAGACCATCGGCTACTCGGTGGGCGGCAAGAGCGGCACCGCGCACAAGCAGGAAGGCCACGGCTACGCCAGCAACAAGTACCGCTCGTGGTTCGTGGGCATGGCGCCGATCGGCCAGCCGCGCATCGTGGTGGGCGTGATGCTCGACGAGCCC
>CAYPDO010000804.1:0-2315 GCA_964409495.1 uncultured Bordetella sp. | reverse complement strand
CTTCAGACTGACAGCGGTCGCTCAGGGTGCGATGTTCTGGACCCGCAAACGACCCGATCCGGGCGTCTGCATGCCTCGATGCGCCGCCGCGTAGCAGTCATCGACAGTGCCGTCGTTGGCGATGCCTGTGGCCCAAGAGTCGCTGCAAGCCCTGCCCGACGTCCGTTGCTCGCGGCGTGGGTTGACACGGGTCAATGCACCCCTTGTCACAGCAACTCACGATGCAGGCATGAGCGGTATGGAGGTCTGCCGTGCGCGAAACCCGGTTTCGCCTGAGGCTGTCGGACATGATCACAAGAAGGCTATTCGGCACTGCATTGATGGGCGTGGGCGTGCCTGCGCTGGTCCACGGGTGTGAGGGGCAGGCCGGAGTGCAGCCGTACGAGGATGCCGTGCGTGAGTTGTGGCGCCACGGCGCGGTCGACCGCGGCAACGCAGAAGCCGTCAAGCGAGAGCTTGTGCGATACGCGACGCTCGCAGCGTCGAGCCACAACACGCAGTGCTGGAAGTTCCGCCTCGAGCCCAACGCCATCACGATCCTGCCCGATCTGGCACGCCGCTGCCCGGCGGTCGATCCCGACGACCATCACCTGTTCGTCTCGCTGGGCTGTGCGGCCGAGAACCTCGTCCAGGCCGCGCACGCGCATGGGTTCGCGGCACTGCCGAGTCTCGACGGTGCACGCAACGCCCTGCGTATCGCGCTCGAACCGACACCTGCCCGGGCGACGCCGCTGTTCCAGGCGATCCCCCAGCGACAGTCCACGCGCGCCGAGTACGACGGTCGGCCGCTCTCGGGCGACGATCTGCGCGCACTCGAAACGGCAGCGGCCGGCGACGGCGTGAAGCTGATCCTGCTCACCGGCAAACCGGCGCTCGAGAAGGCGCTGGAGTTTGTCGTGCAGGCCAACAGCGCACAGATGAACGACCCGGCCTTCGTCGACGAGCTCAAGGCCTGGATCCGGTTCTCCGCGAGCGACGCCGTACGGCTGGGCGACGGCCTGTACGGGGCTTCGTCCGGCAATCCGTCGGTGCCCGCCTGGCTGGGACGCCTGATGTTCGGCGCCTTCTTCACCGAGAGGCGAGAGAACGACAAGTACGCCAGGCAGGTGCGCAGCTCGGCGGGCATCGCCGTCTTCGTCGGGCCGGCCGACGATCAGGCGGGTTGGATCGCAGTCGGCCGCAGCTTCGAGCGCTTCGCGTTGCAGGCGACGGCCATGGGCGTGCGCACGGCGCACCTGAACCAGCCGGTCGAGGTTCCGGCACTGCGGCCGTCCTTTGCCGACTTCCTCGGTGTCGGAGGAAGTCGGCCGGATCTGGTCGTTCGCTTCGGCCGCGGACCGACGCTGCCCGCGTCGCTGCGGCGGCCGCTGCAGGCGGTGCTGGTCTAGGCACATCGCGCCATGGCCAGAAGCGCGAAGCGGTTGATCTGGGGCGGGCTGTTCGTCGCGGCGGCCTCTGTCGCCTTCGTTCTTTGGCTCTTCGGTCGCGATCTTGCCTCGGCCAACGCACATGCCGCGCAAGGCAGCGAGGTACTGACGACCCGTTGTGGCCTGATCGAAGCGCAACAGGCCGGCGCAGGCCTGCCGCTGCTGATGGTGCACGGAAGCGGCGGGGGCCACGACCAGGGCATGGATTGGGCCCGACCATTGACGCAGCAGGGCATGCGTGTGATCGCGATGTCGCGTTTCGGCTATCTGCGTACGCCGCGCCCGGCCGACGCCTCGCCCGAGGCGCAGGCCGATGCCCATGTGTGCCTGCTCGACGCGCTCGGCATTGACAAGGCCGCGGTCGTGGGCGTCTCGGCGGGCGCGGCTTCGGCGCTGCAGATGGCGCTGCGCCATCCAGACCGCACCAGCGCGCTGGTGCTGGTGGTGCCGATCGCCTGGAAGCCGGGCAGCGTCGTCGACTCGGCGCCGCCGGTGTCGGACGAGAAGGACGCCTGGCTGCTGCGCCTGCTCGGCTCCGACTTCCTGTACTGGACGGGCCTGCGGATCGCGCGCGATCCGGTCTTCCGCCATGTGCTGGCCACACCCCCCGAACTGATCCATGCCGCGAGCCTGCAGGAGCAGGCGCGCGTCAACACGATGGCTGAGCGCGTGCTGCCCGTGTCGCAGCGTGCGCTGGGCCTGCGAGACGACACGCGGCTGGGCAAGCACCTCGGGCCCGTGGCGCTGGAGACGATCAAGGTGCCGACACTGGTCATCAGCGCGCGCGACGATGGCTTCGGTACCTACGCGGGCGCCGAGTACACGGCCAGTCACATCCCGGGTGCCAGGTTCATCGGCTACGACGACGGCGGGCACCTGCTGGTGGGC
>CAYPDO010000803.1:0-2320 GCA_964409495.1 uncultured Bordetella sp. | reverse complement strand
GATACCCTGGTCGGCCCGTCGCCGCCGGTTGAGCCCGGTCGAAGCCCAGCTTGATCAGGTCAAGACCGTCGACGAACACATCGATGACACGGACCGTGCTGTCCTCATGGATCCAGTCATCCAGATGCTCGGGGAACAGAACACTTTGCGTGCGATCCCGGCCTTCGATGAAGCCCACCATACCGACTCCCGTGCTCGATATGGTTCCAGATGCTAGGCCTCAAACGACACGGCATCCAGAGGGCTTTCCACACAGCCTCGGTGAGAAGCAGCCATGGACGCAGCGCCGGGAACAATCTACGTGTGATCGAGCAGGCCGACGCCGGAACCTACATCGGCAAGCCGGCTGGATTCCCGCACATCGAAATCCATGGCGGCAGTGCAGCCGAGGCCGAAGGGAAGTTTCGACGCGCCGCGCTCGACTGCAAGGCATCCGGGGTGCTGGTGCTGGAATGCCACTTTGTTAAGTTGGTTAAGGTCGATGGGTCTGCGACGGGGGATGGGCCAGCGCCGACGTCTGGCACCGAGACACACGTTGCACGCCATGCCGACAATCGCGCCGAGCCTGGCGGCGGGTCTCTCGCCGGCCGGGCGCCAGACAGCCGCTTCCAGTCTGAATCGGGTTTTGCGACGAAGCAGGACGCTCGCGCGGAACGACTACCATGTCCCGCAACGCTGCTGCGCAGGCTGTACAGGTCTCATCTCCAGGCCCCTTGTGCTCCATTGCAGGAAGTCGGGCTCCTGTCCCGGGGCCAGTGGGCCGGTGACGCGGCCTTCAACGCCGGCCGTGCCTCATCTGCGCGAGCGGGCGCTTGGCCTTGAGTTGTCGCTCGATGCCCTCGTTGAGCTCGGCGCGCAGCGTGTGCACTTCCTCCACGTGGCCGTAGACCCCGGGAAAGCGCAGGTCCAGCCACAACCACAACGTGCAGCCGCGCAGCGCCTGCTCCATGCGATCCAGACGGCTGTGGCCGTCCACCGCGTCCAGGAACCAGGGGCTTGCCGGCCACACCGGTCAGCGCATGGCGGCTGCTCCAGTCCAGGAATTCCTGGAACATCGATTCCGTGCGCGTGTCCACTGGCGCCTGCGCGTACTTGAAGCGGTCGCGCAGTGGCAGCTTGGCGGCCGTCTTGTCCAGCGCTTACGCCAGCTCCAGCATCTGGTCGAGTTCGGCGACGGTGAAGTGGGCGTCGTCCAGCTTCAGTTGTTCGACGAAGACGCCCAGCACCTCACGCAGGCGGGTCTTATGCAGGCGCTGCGCGATGGTCTTCACGTGCCAGGGATTCGGTGCCACGGGGGCCTTGAAGTCGCGCGGCGCGCGCGGGTGCTTCTGCAGCGCGTCGCGCAGGCGGCGCGCGGAGTTCGGCTCGGCCGTGTCGAGGACCCCCGCAAAGCCTTCCTCGTGCAGGCCGTAGCGCCCGGCGCGGCCGGCGATTTGGTGCACCTCGCTCTCGTCCAACGACCGATCGTCGGTGCCGTCGAACTTGGTCAGGGTGCTGAACAGCACGCGCCGGATCGGCAGGTTCAGCCCCATGCCGATGGCGTCGGTCGCCACCAGGATGTGCGATGCGCCGCTGGCGAAGCGCTCCGCTTCGCGCCGGCGCACCTCGGGCGGTAGCGCGCCGTAGATCACCGAGACCGGATGCCCGCCGGCCGAGATGCGGTCGCGCAGCGTGAGCACGTCACGCCGGCTGAAGGCGACCACCGCGTCGCCCAGGCGCAGCGAGTCGATGGCCACCGGCCGCGGCAGCCACTGCACATGCTGCTTGCGTTCGAACACGCGCACGGTGCAGCGTTCGCCGCACAGGCCCAGCAGCCGTTCGATGGCCGGCACCGCGAAGTCGGAGCAGATGATGATCAGCTCGTTGGCCGGGACCGCGACGATGGCCTGCGTCCAGGCCCAGCCGCGCGCGCCGTCGAAGATCATCTGCGCTTCGTCGATCACCGCCATGTCGATCGGCGTGTTCGTGCCGACCATCTCGATGGTGCTGGAGACCACGCGGGCGCCCGGCGCGGGGTCGTTCTCCTCGCCGGTCAACAGCGAGCACGGCACGCCGCGCGCCACCAGGCGGTCGCGCCCTTCCAGTGCCAACAGGCGCAGCGGCGCCAGGTACGCGCCACTGTGCGCCTGGGCCAGGCGTTCGAAGGCCGCATGCGTCTTGCCGCTGTTGGGCGGGCCCACGTACAGCGTGACGCTGCGTTGCAGCTGGCGCGCCTTGGGGAAGGTGTCGGGGTAGCCCTGGAACGCCAGCTCGTGGTTCAGGTCGTCCAGCGTGTCCAGCTCGGTCACGCGGTGTTCCCAACGGTCCTGCGCGCGCGTGC
>CAYPDO010000802.1:0-2339 GCA_964409495.1 uncultured Bordetella sp. | reverse complement strand
GCCCTGGCCCCGCCACCCGGCCCGGCGGCCAGCCAGCCTGCGCTGCAGCGCCCGCGCATCGGCCTGGTGCTGTCGGGCGGCGGCGCGCGCGGCCTGGCCCACGTGGGCGTGCTCAAGGTGCTGGAGGAACTGCAGGTGCCGGTGGATATGATCGCCGGCACCTCGATGGGCGCCATCGTCGGCGGCCTGTACGCCAGCGGCATGCGCGCCGCCGACATCGAGCGCGAGCTGGCTGCCGTGTCCTGGGGCAAGCTGTTCAGCCGCCGCATCGAGCGCCGCGAGCTCTCGCAGCGCCGCAAGGAAGAGGACTACGAGGTCTCCCCGCTCGTCGAGCTGGGCTGGCGCGACGGCGAGCTGCGCGCGCCCAACAGCGCGGTGTCCAGCCGCGGGCTCGAACTGCTGCTGCGCCGCTACACACTGCCCGTGCGCGAGGTGCCGCACTTCGATGCGCTGCCGATCCCCTTTCGCGCCGTGGCCACCGACATGGAGACCGGCGCGGCCGTGATCCTCGACCGGGGCGACCTGGCGCTGGCGCTGCGCTCGTCGATGAGCGTGCCAGGCGTGTTCCCGCCCACCGAGGTGGCGCAGCGTGTGCTGGGCGACGGCGGCCTGGTCAACAACGTGCCGGTGGACGTGGCGCGCGCGATGGGTGCCGACATCGTCATCGTGGTCAACATCGGCACGCCGCTGGCCGCGCGCGAGACGCTGGGCTCGGCCGTGGGCCTGACCACGCAGATGATCAACATCCTCACCGAGCAGAACGTGCAGCGCAGCCTGGCCATGCTGACGCCGCGCGACCTGCTGATCACGCCGCAGCTGGGCGCGCTGAGCTCGGGCGAATTCGACCAGGCCCCGAGCTTCGTGGCGCTGGGTGAGGCGGCGGCGCGCGGGCGCAGCGACCGGCTGGCCGGGCTGGCACTGGCGCCGGGCGACTACGCGCGCTGGCAGCAGGCGCAACCGGTGCCGCCGCCCCACATGGCACGCGTGGGCCAGGTGCGCGTGGAAGGCACCGCGGTGGCCAACCCGGAGCGCCTGGTCAAGCTGCTGGCGTCGCAGCCCGGCCAGACCTTCGACCCCGCCCGCGCCGAACGCGACACGCGCCGCCTGGCTGCCGGTGGCGACTTCACGCGCAGCGACTTCCAGCTGGTGCCCGCCGGGCCCGGCACGGTGGGCGGCGACAGCCTGGTGTTCGACCTCGAAGACAAGCCCTGGGGCCCCAACTACCTGCGCCTGGGGCTGGACATGGGCACCGATTTCGCCGGCCACAGCAAGTTCAACCTCAAGCTCAGCCACAACCGCCACTGGCTCACGCGCAACGGCACCGAGTGGCGCAACCGCGTGCAGATCGGCGAGGTGCCGCAGCTGGGCACCGAGCTCTACCACCCGCTGGCCTGGAACGATTCACCGGCCAACGACTGGTTTGCCTCGGCTTATGGCGCGCTGGAACGCCGGCTGCTGCGCCGCTACGACGCCGACAGCGGGCAGGAGCAGGCCACGGTGCTGATCAACACCGCGCAGGCCGGGCTCGACCTGGGCCAGCCCTGGGGCGAATTCGGCGAACTGCGGCTGGGCTGGTCGCACCAGGTGCTGCAGGGCCGCACCGAACTCGTCTCGGCCGCCATCGGCCCGGTGGGCCAGACCCGTGCCCGCTGGGTGGAAGACGGCATCCGCGCACGGGCCGTGGTCGACCAGCTCGACTACGCGGTGTTCCCCCAAAGCGGCTACCGCGGCGAGCTGCAGCTGGTGGCCGGCCGGCTCAGCGGCGATCTGGACGGGCATTTCACCCGCCTGGAGGCCGACGGCATGGCCGTGCGCAGCTGGGGGGCGCACACGCTGTCACTGCACCTGCAGGCGCAGAGTGCCGGCAATGCCGGCGGCGCCGTGCTGCAGCGCTACACGCTGGGCGGCTTCCACCGCCTGTCGGGCTACCAGGACGGCCAGCTGGTCGGCAACCATGTGCTGTTCGGCCGGCTCAGCTGGTACCGCCGCCTGAGCCAGACGCCGGTGCTCACCCGCGGCTTCTTCGTGGGCGCCAGCGCCGAGGCCGGCAATGCCTGGGCCAGCGGTGCGAAGCTTCGGCTGGGCGATCTGCGCACCGGCTTCAGCCTGTTCCTGGGCGCCGACACCGGCATCGGGCCGCTCTACCTGGGCATCACCCACGCACCGCGCGGCAGCACCGGCCTGGCGCTGTTCATCGGCCGGCCGTGACCTGGGGCACCCGGCGCCGCGGGTACGCGGCGCCACCCGCCGGGCGGGTGGGCGGGCCTGCTTGGGAGCGGCCCGGCGCTGGCCCGCCGGTTGGGGCACCCGGCGCCGCGGGTACGCGGCGCCACCCGCCG
>CAYPDO010000801.1:0-2348 GCA_964409495.1 uncultured Bordetella sp. | reverse complement strand
CCAAAACAGGTATCGCCAAAACAGGTAATGCGTGACGATAATGTTTATGTCAACTCCTGGGGCGGTTTTCGCGCGCGAGCGCGCTAGCCTCGAAGCAGTCATGGCGCACAGTAGACCAGTTTCGCCGCGACGCGCTCGATGACTACGTGTTCGTGCGCGATGCGTGGATTCAGCGCCGCAATTACCAGATTAGGCAGGATTCGCGAAGCAACGGTGACTGAGCTTGAGTCCATGAAACAGCGCCACCAGCAAATTGGCCACGCGGGCCAATCGTTGGCCCGGAACATGCTAGAGTGAATGGCACGCGTCTAACGATGCGTTCCAAACACTGCGGCAGGGCTGCCGCAATACTGTTGGCTACGTAGCCTTCGTTCCATCGCCTCACGGCGGGACGAAGGCTTTTTTTTGTCTTTTTCATGCGACTCCTGCCACGCGAGATCGACCGCCTTCTGCTCCATCAGGCAGCGAACCTGGCCCGTTCCCGCCGCGAGAAAGGCCTGCTGCTGTCCGAGCCCGAAGCGCGAGCCCTGATCGCGGACGCCATCTGCGAAGGCGCGCGCCAGGGCGGCACGGTCGCCGACATGGTCGCGATGGCCAGTGCGCTGCTCACCGACGACGACCTCATGCCGGGCGTCGCCGAGCGCATCGAGGTCGTCATGGTCGAGGCCTTCTTCCCCGACGGGCAGAAGCTGGTCTGCGTCCACGACCCCATCGGGCCCGGCAAGACTTCGAGGGCGCATGGGACGCCGGCCGACTGCGTCCAGCCGCGTTGGCGTCTGGGCGACGAACCCGTGGTCGTCAACCAGCACCGGCCGACCCAACGCCTGCGCGTCGAAAGCACGGCCGACCGGCCGATCCAGGTTGGCTCGCACTACCACTTCTTCGAAGTCAATCCGGCGCTTCGGTTCGACCGGGCCGCCGCCTACGGCTTTCGGCTCGACATCCCTTCGGCAACGACCCTGCGTTTCGAGCCCGGCGACGCGCGCGACGTCGATCTGGTGGCCATCGGCGGCGCGCGCATCGTGTTCGGCCTGGCCGGCCTGGTCAATGGCGCGCTCGACGATCCTGGCGTTCAGCGGGCCGCCCTGTCGCGGCTCGCCGCGTTTTTGCAGGAGTAGCCGATGGCTTTCAGCATCGAACGCGCGCGTTACGTCCAGCTCTACGGCCCCACGACGGGCGATTGTGTGCGCCTGGGCGACACTGGCCTGTGGGCGCGCGTCGAGCGCGACTTCTGCGCCGGCGGCGACGAACTCGTGTTCGGCGCCGGCAAGACCTTGCGCGCCGGCACGGGCTGCGACGGCGCACGGACCGCGGCCGACGGCATGCTCGACCTCGTCATCACCAATGCGCTCATCCTCGACGCAGTGGCGGGCATCGTCAAGGCGGACATCGGCATCAAGCACGGACGCATCGTCGGCATCGGCAAGGCGGGCGATCCCAACATCATGGATGGCGTGACGCCCGGCCTGATGGTGGGCGTGAACACGGACATCCGTGCCGCCGAGGGCCTGATCGTGACGGCCGGGGGCATCGACTGCCACGTGCACTTCATCGATCCGGGCCAGGTGGACGAAGCCTTGTCGGCGGGTGTCACCACGCTGATGGGCGGCGGGCTCGGCCCCACGACCGTCCCCATCGCCTCCACCGGCACCACGAATCTCGGCCTGATGCTGCAGGCGGCCGAGGCCTTCCCCGTGAATTTCGGCTTCATCGCCAAGGCCGCATCGCATGCCGTGGAGCCGCTCGTGGAGCAACTGGCGTCCGGCGCGGCGGGCCTCAAGGTCCACGAAGACTGGGGGGCGAGCGCCGCCGTGATCGATGCCGCGCTGAAGGCGGCCGACATCGGCGGCGGGCAGATCCAGCTGCACACGGACACCCTGAACGAATCCGGCTTCATCGAGCACACGCTGCGCGCGATCGGAGACCGCTGCATCCACGCCTACCACGTGGAAGGCGCCGGCGGCGGCCATGCGCCCGACATCATCCGCATCTGCGGCCGGGCCAACGTGCTGCCCTCCTCCACCAACCCCACCAACCCCTTCACGGTCAACACCTTCGACGAGCACTTCGACATGGCGATGACCAGCCACCATCTGAATCCGCGCCTGCCGGAGGACGTGGCCTTCGCCGAGAGCCGCATCCGCCGCGAGACCATCGCCGCCGAGGACGTGCTGCACGACCTGGGCGCGATCAGCGCCATCGGCTCGGACAGCCAGGGCATGGGCCGCATCGGGGAGACCATCGCCAGGTGCTGGCAGCTGGCCGAGCACATGCGCGAGTTGCGCGGCAGCCTGCCCGAGGACCGCGGCAGCGGCGCCGACAACTTCCGCATCCTGCGCTACATCGCC
>CAYPDO010000800.1:0-2352 GCA_964409495.1 uncultured Bordetella sp. | reverse complement strand
CGCCGTGGAACCGGCTTTGCCGGGCCACTGGGGGCGCCCCCTGGGGGGAGGCGCCGCAGGCGCTTCGGGGGGAGCTTATGTACCCAGGCGCCATCACCGACATTGCCGGCTTGTCCGTCGGCCACTGGACCAGCCGCCAGCGTCCCACCGGCTGCACCGTGCTGCTGTGCCCGCAGGGCGCGGTGGCCGGCGTGGATGTGCGCGGCGCCGCCCCCGGCACGCGTGAGACCGATCTGCTGCACCCGCTGGCCACGCTGGAGCAGGTGCACGCGCTGCTGCTGACCGGCGGCAGCGCCTTCGGCCTGGACGCCGCCACCGGCGTGATGCGCTGGCTGGAGGCGCATGGCCACGGCGTGCAGGTGGGCCCGGCGCGCGTGCCCATCGTGCCCGCCGCGGTGCTGTTCGACCTGTGGGTGGGCGATGCCCGCATCCGCCCCGATGCCGCGGCCGGCCACGCCGCCTGCGTGGCGGCCAGCACCGCCCACCCGGCCCAGGGCAGCGTGGGCGCCGGTGCCGGCGCCACGGTGGGCAAGCTGTTCGGCATCCAGGGCGCGATGAAGGGTGGCATCGGCACCGCGTCGATCCAGGTCGGCGCCATCACCGTGGCCGCGCTGATCGCGGTGAATGCCATCGGTGATGTGGTCGATCCGGCCAGCGGCCGCGTCATCGCCGGTGCGCGCGGGCCCGATGGCCGCACGCCGCTGGACACCCTGGCCACGCTGTGCGACGGCCAGCTGCCGGCGCACCTGATGGACGGCATGGCCACCACCATCGGCATCGTGGCCACCGATGCCGTGCTCAACAAGGCCCAGGCCAACAAGCTGGCCAGCATGGCCCACGACGGCCTGGCGCGCAGCATCAACCCGGTGCACACCGCCACCGATGGCGACGCGCTGTTTGCGCTGGCCACCGGCGGCAGCGGCAAGCCCGGGCACCTGAGCGTGCTGGGCGCGCTGGCCGCCGAGGTGACGGCCCGCGCGGTGCTGAACGCCGTGCGCGCCGCTCATGGCCTCGCCGAGCCCGACCTGCCCTCGGCGCGCGAGTTGAACCTGGCCTGAGGATGCCCCCACGTCGCTTCACTCCTGCCCCCCGAGGGGGCGCTCAGTCCCTTGGGGCGGCCCGGCGGGACTGAGCCGCCGCCGCGATCAGCCACAAGACACCCCCCTGGAGACCACCACCATGCCCCCATTGCCGCCCCTGCACCGCCGCGCCTGGATCGGGCTGGCCGCCAGTGCCCTGCTCTCGGCCTGCGCCGGGCTGGGCCCGACAGCGGCCGCCGACGCGCAGCCGCCCATCGTGTTCGTGCATGGCAACGGCGATTCGGCCGCCACCTGGCAGACCACGCTGTGGCGCTGGGAAAGCCATGGCTGGCCGCGCGAGCGCCTGCATGCGGTGAACTTTCCGTACCCGCTGGCGCGCGACGACGACACGCAGGCGCAGGACGGCCGCAGCAGCACCACCGACCAGCGCCAGCACCTGGCCGCCGAGGTCGACCGCGTCCTGGCTGCCACCGGCGCGAAGCAGGTCGTGCTGATGGCCAACTCGCGCGGCGGCAATGCCATCCGCCACTGCATCGCCACGCCGGCCGACCGGGGCGGCTGCGCCGGCAAGGTCTCGCATGCCATCCTGGGCGGCACGCCCAACCACGGCGTGTGGGCCAACCCCGGCTTCCGGCCGAACAACGAGTTCAATGGCGCCGGCCCCTTCCTCACCGGGCTGAACGCGCCCAAGGGCCTGGATGGCCAGCCGCTGCCGGCCGGCGCGGCGGGCGTCGAGGTCACGCCCGGCCTGAAGTGGATGACGCTGCGCTCGGACAACAACGACAAGTTCGCGCAGCCCGACGGCGTGTGGATCGGCGCCAAGGGCACGCCCACCAATGTCACCGCCGACGGCCCGGCGCTGAAGGGCGCCGAGAACGTGGTGCTGCCGGGGCGCGACCACCGCGAGGTGAGCTACCACGCCGAGGCCTTTGCCCAGGCGTACCGCTTCGTCACCGGCCGCGCGCCGGCCAGCACCGCGATCACGCCCGAGGCCCGCGTGCTGCTCGACGGCCTGGCCACCGGCATCCAGGCCGGCAGCCCGACCAACCTGCCGGCCCCCGGTGCGCGTGTCACGGTGTATGCCGTGGATGCCGCCACCGGCGCGCGCCAGGGCGCGCCGCTGCTCGACAAGACCGTGGCCGCCGATGGCCGCTGGGGCCCGCTGGCCACCGATGCGCGCACGCCGCTGGAGTTTGTGCTGGCGGTGCCGGGCCTGGCCACCACGCATGTCTACCGCGCGCCCTTCGCCCGCTCATCCAGCGTGGTGCACCTGCGGCCCGAGCGCCTGCTGCCGGCCGATGCCCAGGCCGCG
>CAYPDO010000799.1:0-2360 GCA_964409495.1 uncultured Bordetella sp. | reverse complement strand
GAAGTCGATGCCCTTGGGGTTGGCGAAGCGGATCACCACCATGCTCTCGTCGGCCGTGGGGATGTCCTTGGCGATGAACGGGTTGCTGGTGTCCACCGTGGGCACGCGCTGGAAGTTCACGTGCGTGCGGCTGAACTGCGGGCACAGGTGGTTCACGTAGTCGGGCATGCGGCGCAGAATGGTCTCCACCACCGCCTCCTGGCTGTAGCCGCGCAGCGTCTGGTCGCGGTGCAGTTTCTGGATCCATTCCAGGTTGATGATGGGCACCACGCCCACCAGCAGGTCGACATGGCGGGCCACGTCCACGCCGGCATGCTCGCCCTGGCCCACGTAGCCGCCGTGCAGGCCCTCGTAGAACAGCAGGTCGCTGCCCGGCGCCATGTCCACCCAGGGCGTGAAGGTGCCGGGCTCGCCGCCCAGCGCCTTGGCCTCGTCGGCATCGTGGATGTACTTGCGCACCTGGCCGCTGCCGGTTTCGCCGTAACGCGCGAACGTGGCGTCCAGCTCGGCCAGCAGGTTGCTCTCGGGGCCGAAGTGGCTGATGCGCGGGCCCTCGCCGGCATCGGCGGCGCGCACGCGTTCACGCATCTCCTGGCGGTTGAAGCGGTGAAACGAATCGCCCTCGACCACCTGGGCCTGGATGCCCTCGCGGCGGAAGATGTGGGCAAAGCTCTTCATCACCGTGGTGGTGCCGGCGCCGCTCGACCCGGTGATGGCGATGATCGGGTGCCTTTGTGACATGGGTGCTCCTTGATCTCGAATGACGCTCAGGCCGGCTGCTGCGCGCGGTACAGCGAGCGCTCGTTGAACAGCGGCGACTCGAAGGGCTGGTCGGCGCCGCGGTCGTGTTCGGCGTGGTAGCGGTCGATGCGCTCGACCTCGTGGCGCGAGCCCAGGATCAGCGGCACGCGCTGGTGCAGGCCCTCGGGCGCCAGATCCAGGATGCGCGCGCGGCCGGTGCTGGCGCTGCCGCCGGCCTGCTCCACCAGATAGGCCATCGGGTTGGCCTCGTACATCAGGCGCAGCTTGCCGGGCTTGCTGGGCTCGCGCGCATCCCAGGGGTACATGAAGATGCCGCCGCGGGTGAGGATGCGGTGCACATCGGCCACCATGCTGGCCACCCAGCGCATGTTGAAGTCCTTCCCGCGCTCGCCCGTACGGCCGGCCTGGCACTCGGCGATGTAGCGCGCCACCGGCGGCTCCCAGAAGCGCGCATTGCTGGTGTTGATGGCGAACTCGCTGCTGTCTTCAGGAATGCGCAGGTCGGGGTGGGTGAGGATGAAGTTGCCGATCTCGCGGTCCAGCGTGAAGCCGTGCGTGCCGCGGCCCACGGTCAGCACCAGCATCGTGGCCGGGCCGTAGATGGCATAGCCGGCGGCCACCTGGCGGCTGCCCGGCTGCAGGAAATCGGCCTCGGTGGGTGCGGCCTCGCCGTCGTGGCGCAGCACCGAAAAGATGCTGCCCACCGAGGCGTTGACGTCGGTGTTCGACGAGCCGTCCAGCGGGTCGTACACCAGCAGGAAGCGGCCGCGCTGGAATTCAGGCGGAATGGGCAGCGGGTGCTCGTGCTCCTCGCTGGCCAGGCCGGCCAGCAGGCCGCCCCATTCGCAGCTGCGCACGATGGCCTCGTCGGCCAGCACGTCGAGCTTCTTCTGCTGCTCGCCCTGCACGTTCTCGTTGTCGATGGCGCCGAGGTAGGCGCCGAGCGCGCCCTTGGCGGTCATCGCGGCAATCGCCTTCACGGCGGCGGCCACGTCCACCAGCAGGGCGCCCAGGTCGCTGGCATCGGGCATGCCGTGCAGCTGCTGGATCAGGAACTTCGACAGCGTGGTGCGTCCGAGGTGCATGGGAAATCCTTGGAACTTCAGGTGGGGAGGTCGGATGACAGGGGGGCGGTGGTCGGCGCGCCGAACACCCGACTGGCGCGGATGTCGTCGGCGGTGATCGTGCTCAGCGCGTCGCGGTCGAGCACACGCTCGGCATCGCCGAACAGGCGCGAGGCCTGGCGCAGTCGCGCGCGGTCGAGCGCATTGCGCACGCTGCGCGCGTTGGCAAAGTGCGGCTGCGTGATGCGGCGCGCGATGTACTCGGCGAACGCGCCCTCGGCCGCCGCATCGAAGCGGTAGTGCTGGCTGTGCAGCAGACGCAGCGCGATCTGCAGCAGCTCGGGCGGGCTGTAGTCCGGAAAGTCGAGGTGGTGCGCGATGCGCGAGCGCAGGCCGGGGTTGCTGTGGAAGAAGGTGTCCATGCGGTCGCCGTAGCCGGCCAGGATCACCACCAGGTCGTCGCGCTGGTTCTCCATGGTCTGCAGCAGGATCTCGATGGCCTCCTGGCCGTAGTCGCGCTCGTTCTCGGGTCGG
>CAYPDO010000798.1:0-2364 GCA_964409495.1 uncultured Bordetella sp. | reverse complement strand
GACGGTGCAGGTGGTCATCAACCGCCACGACATCCTGCGCACCGCGGTGCTGTGGCAGGGCCTGGCCCAGCCGGTGCAGGTGGTGCAACGCCAGGCCGCGCTGCAGGTCGAGCACCTGGCGCTGGACCCTGCCGATGGCGACATCGCCGCGCAGCTGCAGGCACGGTTCAACCCCAGCCACCAGCGCCTGGACCTGACCCGTGCACCGCTGTTGCGGGCCCATGTGGCCCATGACGCGGCCGGCGGCCGCTGGCTGCTGCATCTGCTGGCCCACCACCTGATCTCGGACCACACCACGCTGGCCCTGCTGGCCGAGGAGGCCGAGCTGATCGCCCACGGCCGCCAGGCCGAGCTGCCGGCGCCGGTGGCCTTCCGCCAGTTCGTGGCGCAGGCGCGGCTGGGCGTCAGCCAGGCCGAGCACGAGGCCTTCTTCCGCCAGATGCTGGGCGACATCGACGAGCCCACCGCGCCGTTCGGCCTGCTGCAAGCCCCGGTGAGTGCGGGTGGGGCCGAGGCCCCGGACACGCTGGATGAAGCCGAACTCACGCTGCCCCCCGCCCAGGCCCAGGCCGTGCGGCGCCTGGCGCGGCAGTTCGGCGTCAGCGCGGCCAGCCTGATGCACCTGGCCTGGGCCCTGGTGCTGGCCCGCAGCACCGGGCGCCAGGATGTCGTCTTCGGCACCGTGCTGTTCGGCCGCATGCAGGGCGGCGAACAGGCCGACCGCGTGCTGGGCCTGTTCATCAACACGCTGCCGCTGCGCGTGGCGCTGCAGGGCCAGCCCGTGCAGGACGCGCTGCGCCACACGCACACCGCGCTGGCCCGCCTGCTGCGCCATGAGCACGCCCCGCTGTCGCTGGCCCAGCGCTGCAGCGGCGTGGCCGCGCCCACGCCGCTGTTCGGCGCGCTGCTGAACTACCGCCACAGCCCGCAGACCGGCGATGCCGCGGCCCAGGCCGGCCTGCCGCCGGACATGTGGCAGCTCAGCGCCCGCGAGCGCACCAACTACCCGATCACGCTGTCGGTCGACGACCTGGGCGAGGGCTTCAGCGTCAGCGCCCAGGTGCAGGGTGGCCAGGCGCTGGGCGTGAGCGCCCAACGCGTGTGCGCCTTCATGCAGTCGGCCGTGGCCAGCCTGCTCGACGGCCTGGCCCAGGCCCCGCAAGGCCTGGTGAGCGACCTGGACGTGCTGCCGGCCGACGAGCGCGAACAGCTGCTGGTCCAGTGGAATCACACGGCCTACCCGTACCCCGCCACGCAAGGCATCGCCGCGCTGTTCGAGGCGCAGGCCCAGGCCCACGGCGCGTCCCCGGCCGTGGTGGACGGTGAGCAGACCCTCAGCTACGCCGCCCTGGATGGCCGCGCCAACCAGCTGGCCCATGCGCTGCGTGCCCAGGGCGTGCTGCCCGGCCAGCGCGTGGCGCTGGCGCTGCCGCGCTCGATCGACCTGGTGGTGGCACAGGTGGCCGTGCTCAAGGCCGGCTGCGCCTATGTGCCGCTGGATGCCCAGCAGCCCGGCGACCGCCAGGCCCTGATCGCCGCCGACAGCGGCGCGGTGTGCGTGCTCAGCCGCCGGGCCGATGCGCTGCCGCCGGCCCTGGCCGGCCTGGCCCGGCTGGACCTCGACGCCCCGGCGCTGCAGGCCCAGCCCGGGACGCCGCTGCCGCCGGTGGCAAGCTCTGACACCGGTGCTGACCTCGGCCGTGCCGAGGCCTACGTGATGTACACCTCCGGCTCCACCGGCCTGCCCAAGGGCGTGGTGGTGCCGCAGCGCGGCGTGGTGCGCCTGGTGCGCGCCAACGGCTACGCCAGCTTCCGCGCCGGCCAGCGCGTGGCCTTTGCCGCCAACCCCGCCTTCGACGCCAGCACGCTGGAAGTCTGGGCCCCGCTGCTCAACGGCGGCACCGTGGTCGTCATCGACCACGACACGCTGCTGCAGCCCCAGGCGCTGGCCCAGGCCCTGCAGGCCCAGCGCGTGCAGGTGCTGTGGCTCACCGTGGGCCTGTTCAACCAGGTGCACGCCGCGCTCGCGCCCATGCTGGGCCAGCTGGAGACGCTGATCATCGGCGGTGATGCGCTGGATGTCGGCGTGGTGCGCCAGGTGCTGGCCGGCAGCCGCCCGCAGCACTTCCTGAACGGCTACGGCCCGACCGAGACCACCACCTTTGCGCTGACGCACGAGATCACGCAGCTGGGCGAACACGCCCGCAGCGTGCCGCTGGGCCGGCCCATCGGCAACACCCAGGTCTACATCCTGAACGCCCAGGGCCAGCCCGCCCCGGTGGGCGTGATCGGCGAGATCCACATCGGCGGCCACGGCGTCGCGCTGGGCTACCTGAACCAGCCCGCGCTGACGGCCGAGCGTTT
>CAYPDO010000797.1:0-2366 GCA_964409495.1 uncultured Bordetella sp. | reverse complement strand
ACTGGGCGAAGGCACGGTGCGCATGCTGGTGCGCGAAGGCGCCAAGGTGGTGATCGCCGACCTGCAGGCCGACAAGGGCCAGGCGCTGGCGGCTGAGCTGGGCGCTGGCCATGCCAGCTTCGTGCGCTGCGACGTGAGCCAGGAGGCCGATGGCCGCGCCGTGGTGGCCGCAGCCCAGGCGATGGGCCCGTTGAACGGCCTGGTGAACTGCGCCGGCATCGCGCCGGCCGTGAAGACCGTGGGCAAGGACGGCGCGCACCCGCTGGACAGCTTCACGAAGACCATCACGGTCAACCTGATCGGCACGTTCAACATGATCCGGCTGGCCGCCGAGGCCATGTGCGCCAACACGCCCGAGGCCACCGGCGAGCGCGGCGTGATCATCAACACCGCCAGCGTGGCCGCCTACGACGGCCAGATCGGCCAGGCGGCATACGCTGCCAGCAAGGGCGGCGTGGTGGGCATGACGCTGCCGATCGCGCGCGACCTGGCGCGCAACGGCATCCGCGTGATGACCATTGCGCCGGGCATCTTCGGCACGCCGATGCTGTTCTCGATGCCGCAAGCGGTGCAGGACGCGCTGGCCGCCGGCGTGCCCTTCCCCAGCCGCCTGGGCACGCCGGCCGACTATGCCAAGCTGGTCAAAGGCATCGTCGAGAACGACATGCTCAACGGCGAGGTGATCCGCCTGGACGGGGCGATCCGGCTGGCGCCGAAGTAAGGCCGGCCGCGGCCATGCCAAGAAAAAAGGCCCGGGGTGACCCGGGCCTTTTTGCTGCTGCACGCCAGCGGACTGTGCCGAGCCGGCCATTGCCGGCTCAGGCTTGCCCGGTGGGTCAGAACTTCCAGTTGACGTTGACGCTGTAGGTACGGCCCAGCGCGCTGGCGTAGCGCGGGTCGTAGCCCAACTGGTGGCCCGCGCCATTGGTGCGCAGCGACAGCGGCGGCTCGACGTCGAACACGTTGTCGATGCCCACGGCCACGCTCAGGTTCTTGTTGGCCTTCCACTGGGTACGCCAGTTCAGCGTGGCGTACTCGGGCACCTTCAGCGCGCCGGCCTTGCAGTCGCCGGTGGACAGCGAGAAGAACACGCAATCGTCTTCGGAGTAAGCCTGGTCGGTGTAGCCGCTGCGGTAGTTCACCGTGGCGGTGTGCTCCCAGGCGCCGATGCCCACGGTGCCGGTGGCGCTGATCACGTTGCGGAAGCTGACGGCATCATTGACACCGAACTTGCCCAGGCTGGTGGTCATGTCGGTGGTGCCTGGCACCGAATAGCGCGACTTGACCAGGTAGGTGCCCGACAGCGAGCCCTCGAGGCGGCCGAACGAGGTCTTGCCCTTGTAGCTCAGATCCCAGTCGATGCCTTCGTTCTCGGACTTGCCGATGTTGATGGCGGTGTCCAGGATGGCCACGTAGGTCTTGTTGTTCGACGACTTGAACTTCGTGGTGTACAGACCCAGGTAGCGCGCCGGGTTCTCGAGGATGAGCTGCTCGCTCACCGAGCTGACCGCATCACGCACCTTGACCGACCAGTAGTTCACGCCAACCGACACCGTGTCGGTGGCCTGGATCACGGTGCCCAGGTTCCACTGCGACGACTTCTCGGGCTTCAGGTTGGCATTGCCCGAGCGGAACACCTCGTACTGCAGGCCATCGGCACAGATGTGGCCGGCCGCGATGTAGCCCAGCGGGTCGTAGCTGGGCGTGAACGGACAGTCGTAGGTGCCGCTGGTCACGCCGAAGTCGGTCTTGGGCCGCGCGAACTCCAGCATCGAGGCATTGCGGAAGCCCGTGCCGTACGAGGCACGCACCAGCGCGCTCTTGCTCAGGTTCCACTTGGCGCCCAGCTTGAACGTGGTGGCGTTCTCCGAGCCACCATAGGTCTTGCCGTCCTTGGCGTTCTCGGTGCCGCTCATCTGGTCATAACGCACCGACGCCGTGGCCTCGATGGCCTTGGTGACCGGCATCAGCAGCTCGCCGTACATGCCCCAGGACTTGCGCGACAGGTCGAACTCGGGCTGCGGATCGTCGAACAGGATCTCGGCATTGGCCACCGCCTGGTTGGCCTTCACGGCATAGGTGTACTTGCGCACATCGCCGCCCACCGACAGCACGGCATCGCCACCACCCAGCGCGAACAGCGGGCGCTGGATGTTGCCTTCCCAGCCGGCCATCTTGATGTCGGTGGTGTTGTAGTTGCCGACAAATCCGGTGGCCTTCAGGGCCGCCAGCTGGGACGCCGGCATGGTGCCCAGCGTGTACGGGAACGGATCCACCGTGCCGGCATCCAGGGCCGCATTGAACTTGTCGGCCAGCGGGAAGCCGCCGAGGTAGTTCTGGTCCTGCGTCTGCTTGGACAGGGTCAC
>CAYPDO010000796.1:0-2367 GCA_964409495.1 uncultured Bordetella sp. | reverse complement strand
GCCGTTCCATGCCATCCCGTACGCCTATGCCGTGAAGCCGGGAGACGACGACTGGCTGCGCCAGGTGGATGCCTTTGTGGCCCAGATCAAGCGCGACGGCCGGCTGGAATCCGCCGCGCGTCGCCACGGGCTGGCCGAGATCGTCGTCAAGTAGCCAGGCGGCGCCGCGGCAGCCGTCCGGCCGGCCCCATCGGCGATACTCACGCCCCCGCACGCGCCGGCCCCGGCCGGCGCCCCACCGCAAGAGCGCGAAACACCCCCACCGCATGGCGACAAAGTCCCGCAAGGTCAACCGGGCCTGGCTGAACGACCACGTGAACGATCCCTACGTGAAGATGGCCCAGAAGGAGGGTTATCGCGCGCGGGCGGCCTACAAGCTGAAAGAGATCGACGAGGCGCTCGGCCTGTTCCGGCCGGGCCAGGTGGTGGTCGATCTGGGCTCGGCGCCTGGCGCCTGGAGCCAATACCTGCGCCGCCGCTTTGCGCCCAAGGTGGCCGGCGCTGGCGGCGCGGCCTCGGGCGAACTGCTGGGCACCATCATCGCGCTGGACATCCTGCCGATGGAGCCGGTGGAGGATGTGCAGTTCCTGCAGGGCGATTTCCGCGACGACGCGGTGCTGGCGCAGCTGCACGACATGGTGGCCGGCCGGCCGGTGGATGTGGTGGTGTCGGACATGGCGCCCAATCTGTCGGGCATCGCCACCTCGGATTCGGCGCGCATCGAGCACCTGGTGGAACTGGCGCTGGAGTTCGCGCAGACCCACCTCAAGCCCGAGGGCGCGCTGGTGACCAAGGTGTTCCACGGCAGCGGCTACAGCCAGCTGGTCGAGATGTTCAAGCGCCAGTTCCGCGTGGTCAAGCCGATCAAGCCCAAGGCCTCGCGCGACAAATCGGCGGAAACCTTTCTGGTCGGCATCGGTCTGAAGGCTTCGTGACGGGCCGGCGGGTTCGGGCGACGGGTTTGCGTTGCATCGAATTCAGGTCGATTTCACCCTGCTCACGCCGGATTCGGCGCCCGCAGGCCAGGGCTTGACTCGACTAGAATCAACCCCATCTGCCGTGGAACTGCGTTGTATCTCGCGGGAGCGGGCGCGCCACGGCGCCGCCGGCACCATCTGCGCAGTCTTGTTTTGGCTGAAGGAGCCGTGGTGAACAATCAGTGGTTCTCGAAGGTCGCTGTCTGGCTGGTGATTGCACTCGTGCTTTTCACCGTGTTCAAGCAGTTCGACCGCGGGGTGTCGTCGGGATCCCAGATTGGGTATTCCGAGTTCCTGGACGAGGTGCGCGCCAAGCGCGTCAAGCAGGTCACGCTGCAAGAGGGCAATGGGGGCACCGAGATCCTGGCCGTCACCAATGACGACAAGCGCATCCGCTCCACCGCCACCTACCTCGACCGCGGTCTGGTTGGCGACCTGATCAACAACGGCGTCAAGTTTGACGTCAAGCCGCGCGAAGAGCCTTCGCTGCTGGTCAGCTTGCTGATCAGCTGGGGCCCGATGCTGCTGCTGATCGGCGTGTGGGTGTACTTCATGCGCCAGATGCAGGGCGGCGGCAAGGGCGGGGCGTTCAGCTTCGGCAAGAGCAAGGCCCGCATGCTGGACGAGGCCAACAACTCGACCACTTTCGCCGACGTCGCCGGCTGCGACGAGGCCAAGGAAGAGGTCAAGGAACTGGTCGACTTCCTGAAGGATCCGCAGAAGTTCCAGAAGCTGGGCGGCCGCATCCCGCGCGGCGTGCTGCTGGTCGGCCCGCCGGGCACCGGCAAGACGCTGCTGGCCAAGGCCATCGCCGGCGAGGCCAAGGTGCCGTTCTTCAGCATCTCGGGCTCTGACTTCGTCGAGATGTTCGTCGGCGTGGGCGCCGCCCGCGTGCGCGACATGTTCGAGCAGGCCAAGAAAAGCGCGCCCTGCATCATCTTCGTCGATGAGATCGACGCCGTGGGCCGCCATCGTGGTGCCGGCCTGGGTGGCGGCAACGACGAGCGCGAGCAGACGCTGAACCAGATGCTGGTCGAGATGGACGGTTTCGAGACCAACCTCGGCGTCATCGTGATGGCGGCCACCAACCGGCCCGACATCCTGGATCCGGCGCTGCTGCGTCCGGGCCGCTTCGACCGGCAGGTCTACGTCACGCTGCCCGATGTGCGCGGCCGCGAACAGATCCTCACCGTGCACATGCGCAAGGTGCCGATCGGGCAGGACGTGCGCGCCGACATCCTGGCGCGTGGCACGCCGGGCTTCTCGGGTGCCGATCTGGCCAACCTGGTCAATGAATCGGCCCTCTTCGCCGCCCGCCGCAGTGCGCGCGTGGTGGAGATGGTCGACTTCGAGAAGGCCAAGGACAAGATCATGATGGGCCCCGAGCGCA
>CAYPDO010000795.1:0-2373 GCA_964409495.1 uncultured Bordetella sp. | reverse complement strand
CCGATCCGCGCCCACCATCGCCCTGCGCACCGCCCACCGCCGCCGCCTGCGCGAAGTGTGGCGATCGGCCGGCTGGCCCTGCCGCGATCCGCTGGAGGCCGAGCTGCTGGCCGCCGGCCTGCTGGCCCAGCAGGTGGATGCGGCCGGCCGCGACACCCTGCGCGTCACCGAGGCCGGCATCGCCGTGCTGGCCGACACGCTGCAGAAGAACCGCGCCAGCCGTGACGCGCACGAGGCCCTGGTGGCCCGCGTGGCGCGCGAGATGCAGCGCGCCGGGCGCATCGTGTGGCGCGGGCTGGCGCTGCGCGCGCGGGTGGGGCTGGTCACCGATGACAGCGGCCAGGAGGTGGACGGCCCCGATGCCGCCTGGGCCGTGGCCATGCCCGATGTCTACTCGATCCGCCACACCACCAAGGAGGCCTGGCTGCTGCCGGTGGCGCACGAGATCAAGGTGCGCCGCGCCGACCTGCTGGCCGACCTGCGCCGCCCGGCCAAGGGCCAGGCCTACCGCTGGCTGGCCAGCGAGTGCTGGTATGTGATCCGCGCCGGCATTGCGCAGCCCGAGGAGATTCCGCCGGCCTACGGCGTGCTGCTGGCGCCTGAGCGCGGCCCGCTGGAGGTGGCGCGCCCGGCGCCGCAGCGCGCGATGCGCCTGCCGTTTGCGGTGTGGATGGCGCTGGCCCGCGCCACGCCCGAGCCGCAGGACGACGATGCGCAGCTGCCGCTGGGCGCCGCGATGCCGCCCGACCCCGGCCACGCAGGGGACAGCCCCGAGGCCCCGGCCGACGCCGCGGCGCCACAATCCGGGCTCCCCACGCAGGACCACTGAGACCACCGATGCGCACACCCCACCGCAGCGTGCTTGCCCCCCTGGCCCTGGCCGCGGCGCTGTGGGCGGCCACTGGCCTGCCCGCCCGTGCCGCGGCCCTGCCCGGCCCCGGCGTGGCCTGGCAGCAGGCCGGCGTCGATGCCGACGTCGACCGCGCCTTCGCCCAGGCGCGGGCCGAGAAGAAGCCGCTGCTGCTGTACTGGGGCGCCAGCTGGTGCCCGCCGTGCAACCAGCTCAAGGCCACGCTGTTCAACCGCCAGGACTTCATTGACCGCGCCAAGGGTTTTGTCGCGGTGCATGTGGACGGCGACCTGCCCGGCGCGCAGAAGCTGGGCGGGCGCTTCAAGGTGCGCGGCTATCCCACGCTGATCCTGTTCAACCCCGAGGGGGCCGAGATCACCCGCCTGCCGGGCGAGGTGGATGCGCCGCAGGTGATGGCCGTGCTGCAGCAGGGCCTGGCCGGCGGCCGGCCGGTGAAGGCGGTGCTGGCCGATGCGCGCGCCGGCAAGCCGCTGGGCAGTGCCGAGTGGCGCATGCTGGCCTTTTATGGCTGGGCCACCGACGAATCGCAGCTGGTGCCGGCGGCCGAGCGCGCCGGCCTGCTGGCCCAGCTGGCCGCCGTCTGCCCGCCGGCCGAGCGCGAGGCCGGCACGCGCCTGCTGCTCAAGGCCCTGGCCGAGAGCGACGACGGCAAGGGCCTGAAGCCCGACGCCGCGCTGCGCAGCCGGGTGCTGGCGGTGCTGGCCGATGCCGCGGCCAGCCGCGCGCAGATGGACGTGGTGGTGAACCTTGCCAGCGACATCACCAAGGCCCTGGCGCCCGAGGCCGGTGCCGACCGCAACAAGCTGGCCGCCGCCTTCGACGCCGCGCTGCAGCGCCTGGAGGCCGATGCCAGCCTGTCGCGCGCCGACCGCCTGTCGGCGCTGATCTCGCGCGTGCAGCTGGCGCGCATCGACCAGGCCCGCGACGAGCGCAAGCCCCGCATGCCCGCGGCCCTGCTGCAGCGCGTGCGCGAGGTGGTGGCGCGCGAAGACCGCGAGATCACCGACGGCCACGAGCGCCAGGCCGTGATCACCGCCGCCGCCTACCTGCTGGGCGAGGCCGGGCTGTGGGCCGACAGCGATGCGCTGCTCAAGGCCAACCTGACGCGCAGCCATTCGCCCTACTACCTGATGAGCCAGCTGGGCAGCAATGCGCGCAAGCAGGGCCGCCACGACGAGGCGCTGCGCTGGTACGAAGAATCCTTCACCAAGGCCCAGGGCCCGGCCACGCGCCTGCAATGGGGCGCCGGCTACCTTGCGGCGCTGGTGGCGCTGGCGCCGCAGGACGCCACGCGCATCGAGCGCGTGGCGCAGCAGCTGATCGACGAGGCCGCGCGCGATCCGGCGGCCTTCCACGAGCGCAGTGCACGCTCGCTGCAGCGCATGGGCAGCCAGCTGGCCAGCTGGAACGCGCAAGGCCAGCACGATGCAGCGCTGCGGCGCCTGCAGGCCAGCCTGCAGGCGGTGTGCGGCAGGCTCGATGCCGCCGATGCGCAGCGCGCC
>CAYPDO010000794.1:0-2380 GCA_964409495.1 uncultured Bordetella sp. | reverse complement strand
CAGGTGACGCAGGACCCGTCCCAGGTGTCCGGCCTGTTCATCGTCGACCGCTGACCGGGAGCCGAGCATGAGCGCACTGCCTGCCACTGCCGAGACCGAACTGCCCGACGACGACAACGGTCTGGAAGAGATCGGACTCCCGGAGGACGGCCTGCTGCTGAGCGACCCCGACATCAGCGAGGTCGAGCTCACGCTGGTCAGCCGCGCGCTGCAGCAGCCGCGCCTGTCGGCCGGCGCGATGGTCGAGCACTTCGAGGAGCGCTTTGCCGCCAGCCTGGGCCGCCGGCATGCGGTGTCGGTGGCCAGCGGCACGCTGGGCACCTGGCTGGTGCTGCGCGCCATGGGCATCGGCCCCGGCGCCGAGGTCATCGCCTCGCCCTACAGCTGGCACCAGGTGGTGCATGCCGCCACGCTGGTGGGCGCACGCCTGGTGTTCAGCGACATCAACTACTGGTCGGGCTGCCTGGACCCGGTGCGCGCCGCCGCCCAGGTGACGCCGGCCACCAAGGCCATCATCGCCAGCAACGTGAACGGCCACCCGGCCGACTGGACCGGCCTGCGCGCGCTGGCCCAGCGCCACGGCCTGGCGCTGATCGAGGACAGCACCGAGGCCATCGGCTCGCGCTTTCGCGGCCAGCTGGTGGGCAGCTTCGGCGACGCCTCGGTGTTCGACTTTTCTCAGCCCTCGGCACTGTGCTGCGGCGAGGGCGGCATCGTGGTCACCGACGACGACACGCTGGCCATGGAGCTGCGCTACCTGCGCAACCGGTCCTTGAGCGACCGGCGCTCGGTGTCGGTGGGTTCGCGCGTGCCGCTGCAGGCCGCCATCAGTGAGCCCACCGCGGCATTGGCCGCCGGCCAGCTGGCGCGGCTGCCCGAGATCCTGGCGCGGCGCAAGACCGTGGAGGCCATGTACCTCGAGCAGATGCAGAGCTTCGAGGGCATCAAGCCGCCCTATGTAGCGCCCGATGTCGACGAGGTGCACTGGATGCTGTTCCTGGTGCACCTGGGCAAGCGCTTCACGGTCAGCGCCTGCCAGCAGATCATCGACGACCTGGCCACCGAGGACATCGAGTCGGCGCTGTTCTGCCAGCCGCTGCACCAGCAGTTCGCCTACCAGCAGCAGGGCTGGCACCGCGGCCAGTTCCCGCTCACCGAGCGCATCGCAGACCGCGCCATCGCCCTGCCCTTCCACGGCCACCTCACGCCCGACCACGTGCAGTTCATCGTCAAGACGATGAAGGACTCGTCGATCAACGTCGGCGCCGGTGCCGCCATTTACTGATCCCCCGAACCGCGAGAACGCCATGAGCTTCACCACCGTGAACGACCTGCCCGCCGCCGTTGCCGAAGGCCTGGCCGCCGGCACCCTGGCGCCCTACCTCGGCCCCGGCCTGCTGGCGCTGTGCGACGGCGCCATGCCGCCGGCCGATCCGCTGGCACTGGCCGGCGTGCTGGCCAGCAAGAGCTCGGTGCCCGGCAAGATCCGCAACCGCGTCACCGCCGTGGCCCAGTTCATCGAGAACTTCAAGCACCGCAAAACCCTGGTGGCGCTGATGACCGAGGCCTATGCCACGGTGCCCGCGCCTTCGGCGCTGCACCACTGGCTGGCCGGCCTGCCGGCGCCGCTGATCGTCGACTGCTGGTACGACGACACGCTGCGCAGCGCACTCGCCGTAGCCCGCGGCGGCGCAGGCTGGAGCGAGGTGCAGGGCCTGAGCCAGAGCGAGCACTTCGGCACCTGGACCGGCTGGTACGGCGCCGACGGGGCCGTGCTGCCGGACGCCGCCGACTCGCCCACGGTGCTCTACAAGCCCTGGGGCGGCCACGCGCCGGCCGGCAACTACCTGGTCTCGGACAGCGACTTCGTCGAGGTGCTGACCGAGATCGACATCCAGACGCCCATTCCCGCGCGGGTGCAGCAGCGCCGTGCCGCGCTGGGCTTCGTCTTCCTCGGTTGCCGTTTCGACGACCAGCTGCCGCGGGCCTTCGCGCGGCAGGTGATGAAGCGCTCCGCCGGCCCGCACTTCGCGGTGCTGCCCGACACGCCGACGCGCATGGAGGCACGCTTCCTCGCCGAGCAGGGCATCACGCGCATCGACCTTCCGCTGGCCGAGGTGGCCGCCGCGCTGTGCGGCGCCATCGTGGCCGCCTGACCTCGTTCCGGAGAGAGACCCCATGACCACGCTCACCATCAATCCCGGCGGCCTGACCCTCGACGTCGCGGCCGGCACGAACCTGCTGAAGGCCATCGTCGAGGCCGGCGGCAACCTGATCAGCAAGTGCGGCGGCGAAGCCAAGTGCGGCGCCTGCCACCTGTTCGTCATCGAAGGCCGCAAGGGCATCAGCAAGCTGACGCCGGCGGAGAACGCCAAGCTCG
>CAYPDO010000793.1:0-2382 GCA_964409495.1 uncultured Bordetella sp. | reverse complement strand
CGTGCTTTCGCCAGCCGCCCGAATACCCGCTGCGCGCCCGCCGCCTGAACCTCCAGGGCCGGACCCTGGTCTTGTTCACGGTGGGCGCCGAGGGCCTGCCGCAGGAGCCCCGGTTGATGCGCTCCAGCGGCCATGCGGTGCTTGACAACGCGGCCGTGGCGCATCTGGGCGCGTGCATCGCGCAGCTGGTGAGCACCGGATCAAAGCGCTTGCCCGCCGGGCGCTACGCCCTGCCCATGGAGTGGCGGCTGGAGTGAGCCCCGGGCCCTGACCCGGGCGGCCCCGCCATCGCCGCCGGTCAGTGCTCGCGCGCGTGGTTCTTGGTGTAGCGCGGCAGCTCCACCAGCAGCGCCGGGCCCTTGAGCTTCACGCAGCACGACAGGCGCGATTGCGCATCCAGGCCCCAGGCCTTGTCGAGCTGGTCTTCCTCTTCGTCGTCGGCCGGGTTGACGAACTCGGCGCCTTCGCGCAGGTGCACATGGCAGGTGGCGCAGGCGCACACCTTCTCGCAGGCATGCTCGATGGCGATGCCGTGTTCCAGCAGCGCATCCACCAGCTTGCGGCCCTGCCGGGCCTCGAAGCTCAGGCCCTCGGGGCACAGGTCGGGGTGCGGCTTCACCGTCACCCGGGTGGTGGGCTTGGCCGTGGCGTCGGGGGCCTTGGCGGCAGGGGCGGTGGCGTCGGAGCTCATGGGCGTGTCCTGGGTGGGCGATTCGGCGGATGCGATGGCGGTGCCGCCAGGTCAGGCAGCCATCTGTTCAAGCGTGCGGCCCGACAGCGCCTCGCGCACGCGCTGGTCCATGCGCGCGGCGGCAAAGGGCGTGGTGGCGCGGTTCAAGGCCTCGGTGGCGTTGCGCAGTTCCTCGCGCAGCAGCTTCTGCTCGGCCAGGGTCTGGCCTTCGTTCTCGGCGGCCTGGGCCAGCGCATCGGCCACGCCCTGCATCGCGCGCAGGATCTGGAACTGCTCGGGGCTGGAGAGCAGGCGCTCGCCGTCCTCGTGCAGCGCGGCGTCCACCGCATCGAGCAGGCGGCGCGCGTCGACCTCGGCCTCGCGCAGCATGCGTGCGGCGGCATCGGCCTCGGCGCTGCCCATGGCGTCCTGCAGCATGCCGGCCACGGCCTCGGTGGCCAGGCCGTAGCTGGGCTTGACCTCGATGTGGGCATGCACGCCCGACACCTGCTCGACCGCGTTCACGCTGAGCAGGCCGTCGGCATCGATCTGGAAGGTGACGCGGATGCGCGCCGCGCCGGCCACCATCGGCGGAATGCCGCGCAGCGTGAAGCGCGCCAGGCTGCGGCACTCGCTGACCAGCTCGCGCTCGCCCTGCACCACATGCAGCACCATGGCCGTCTGGCCGTCCTTGAAGGTGGTGAAGTCCTGCGCGCGGGCGGTGGGCACGGTGCTGTTGCGCGGGATGATCTTTTCCACCAGGCCGCCCATGGTTTCCAGGCCCAGGCTCAGCGGGTTCACGTCCAGCAGCAGCAGGCCGTCATCGCCAGCGCGGTTGCCGGCCAGCTGGTCGGCCTGGATGGCCGCGCCCAGGGCCACGGCCTGGTCGGGGTCGATGCCGGTGAAGGGCTCGCGGCCGAACAGCTCGGTCACCAGCGCGCGCACGCAAGGCATGCGCGTGCTGCCGCCCACCAGCACCACGCCGTCCACTTCGGTGGGCTTCAGCCTGGCATCGCGCAGTGCGCGCTTGGTGGGGCCCAGCGTGCGCTCGAGCAGCGGGCGGGTGATGCGCTCGAAATCGGCGCGGGTCAGCGGCCAGCTGGCGGTGGTGCCGTCGCGGCGGGTGCACACCATCAGGCCGCTGTCGCAATCGGTCAGGGCTTCCTTGGCGCGGCGCGCGGCGGCATGCAGCGCGGCCATGTCGTCGGCGCCCCAGCCGCCGGTTTGCTCGGCAAACCAGGCGGCCAGCGCGTGGTCGAAGTCGTCGCCGCCCAGCACGGCATCGCCGGCGGTGGACACCACCTCGAACACGCCACGCTGCAGGCGCAGGATGCTCACGTCGAAGGTGCCGCCGCCCAGGTCGTAGACCACGTACACGCCCTCGGCGGCCGATTCCAGACCATAGGCCACGGCGGCGGCGGTGGGCTCGTTGAGCAGGCGCAGCACGGTGAGGCCGGCGCGCGCCGCGGCGTCCTTGGTGGCCTGGCGCTGGGCATCGTCGAAGTAGGCCGGCACGGTGATCACCGCGCCGACCAGCGCGCCGCCCAGCGCGCCTTCGGCCCGCTCGCGCAGCAGGCGCAGCACCTCGGCGCCCACATCCACCGGGCTCTTGGTGCCGGCGCGGGTGCGCACGCCCACCGCGCTGTCGCTCAGCGCCACCAGCGGGTAGGGCACGGTGCCCTGTGCCACGTCGGCCAGCGCGCGGCCGATCA
>CAYPDO010000792.1:0-2383 GCA_964409495.1 uncultured Bordetella sp. | reverse complement strand
GTCGAGGACCGCACCCGCGAGCGCACCCTGCCCGGCCTGAAGTTCGGCCGCAGCTGGATCTACCCGCGCGCGGCCGTGCTCGAGGTGCTGCGCCTGCAGGCGCTGGCCCATGTGCGGCCGCCGGCGCCTGCGCCGGCCAGCAGCGCGCCGCGCGTGGTGCCCATGGCCCCGAAGCCTGCACAGCGGCTGCGCGGCCGGTCGCCGGCGCCGCTGCCTGATCCGCCGGTCAGCACACCGGCCTGAAAGCCGTCAGGCCGCCGCGGCCTGATCCTGGTCCTTCACCAGGTACATCCGCCCAGCCAGGTCTTCGGGCCTGAAGCTGGCATAGCGCTCGATCATCTTGCTGCCGGGCTTCCATCCCATGATGCGGCCGATCTCCTCGGCCCGCCACAGCCAGTGGCCATCCGGCCCGCGCATCTCGAACCACCGGCACGTGGCCTCATGCCGCAGATCGTGCTCGGTGAGACCGGCGGCCGCGGCATAGCCAAACAGCCTGGCGAAGCGGCTCGAGAGCCGCGCCGTGGTCTTCTTCAGCGCGACCGCCGATGCGTCCCCATCCCACAGCGTGCCGAACAGCAGCTCGGGCCGCGCCACGTCGCCGCGGCTGGCCAGGTGCTCGGTGATTGCGGCCAGCAGCTCGGGCGTGAGCGGCACAGCGCGATGCGCCACCTTGCCGTGCCACAACTTGGTGACCTGTGGCCTGGCCACACGGCGCTGCAGGTCGATCTGGTCGACGCGCAGCCGATAGGCCTCGCGCAGGCGCAGGCCGGTGTGCAGGATCGTGCGGAACAGCAGGGTGAACTCCGGGTCGACGTCCAGCGCTCGCTCACGCCCATCGCGCTTGTGCCCGGCCAGGGCGCGCAGGATGCCGGCCTCCTCGCCGTCATGCAGCCGGCGGTCGCGCACCTGGTCGACGCGCACGGCCACCTCTTGCCCCGTCGCGGCCAGCTTGGCCACCGCCTCGCGGTCGCCCTGGGTGTAGGTGCTGTAGCCCTTGGGCAGCAGCCGCAGCGGGTTGCCCGCCATCGCATCGGGCGTGCGCCGCAGGTGCGCATCGATGGCCCTGGCCAGCGCCTGCACACGCTTGCGGATGGTGCTGGGCGCCAGGTTGTGCTCGAGCTTCATCCGCCTCACCCAGGCCTCGCACCAGGTGTAGGTGATCGAGCGCAGCGGCACCGCGCCCAGCTCCATGTACAGCCGCTGCAGCTCGTCCAGATCCGCGGCCGACGGCGTTCCGCTGTTCGACCAGGTGCGGATCACCGGGCCGAGCAGCTCGGCGCGATCGGCCGTGGTGGTGGCTGCCAGGTCAGGCGGCACGATACCCGCGGCCAGCCACTTCTCGGCCTGGTCGCCGTAGGCCTTCGCCTCGGCCTCAGTGTCGAACGTGAACCAGGCCCGCCCCTTGGGGAGCAGCTTGTTCGTGATCGTGAGCTCGAATCGACCGGTCTTGTTGGGGCGCACAGCAGCCATGGGAACCTCCACGCAAAGCGCCGCTGCAGCCTGGCCAGCCCACTCGCCTTGACGAACAATTCCACGGTCAACGTGCGGTTGGGCCGCCCATTTGGAGCGGTTGGAACCCATTCTGAGGCCATTCGAGGCCCAAAAGGCAAAACGCCCCGCGGGTGCGGGGCGTCTAACTGCTTGATTCTTATTGTTTTTTTGGAGGCGCGATCCGGAGTCGAACCGGACTAGACGGATTTGCAATCCGTTGCATAACCGCTTTGCTATCGCGCCGTTGTTCAGTGCGGAGCGGTGTGCGCCAGATGCGCAGGCCGCGCTGACCATTCTGACAAAAACGGGAAGCCTGGGCTTCCCGTTTGCAAGGATCTGGAGCGGGAGACGAGTCTCGAACTCGCGACCTCAACCTTGGCAAGGTTGCGCTCTACCAACTGAGCTACTCCCGCATGACTGGCTGGCCAGGTTGCCCTTGCCGCCAGCAGCTTCGCGTTCCATTGCTGTTCAGCGAAGCTCGCATTCTATACAGACTTTGGCGTGCTGCACAAGACCCGCGCAAAAAAGCTTGCGCGGTGCCGGCGCAGCACTCAGTGCGGCAAACCGTCGGCCGCCACCGTTCCACCCGCCACATCGGGCTTGGGCGCCTCCACCTTGGCGGCGGTTGCGGCCTCGTCCTCGGGCAGCGGATTGGGGATCGACTCCAGCGCCAGCTCGATCACGCGGTCAATCCAGCGCACCGGCATGATCTCGAGGCTGTTCTTCACGTTCTCGGGAATGTCCTGCAGGTCCTTGACGTTCTCTTCGGGGATCAGCACCGTCTTGATGCCGCCGCGGTGGGCTGCCAGCAGCTTCTCCTTCAGGCCACCGATGGCCGTGACCTCGCCGCGCAGGGTGATCTCGCCGGTCATCGCCACATCGGCCTTCACCG
>CAYPDO010000791.1:0-2384 GCA_964409495.1 uncultured Bordetella sp. | reverse complement strand
CCTGGATGGCCTACGGCCTGGCCGACGTGGTGAACCAGCGCCGCATGATCGACGATGGCGAGGCCGGCGAGGAGTTCAAGCGCCTGCAGCGCGCCAAGCTCGATGCCCTGCTGGCGCTGGCCGAGGCGCACGATTGCCGCCGTGTGCGCCTGCTGGCCTACTTTGGCGAGCACAGTGAACCCTGCGGCAATTGCGACAACTGCCTCACGCCGCCGGCGGTGTGGGACGCCACCGAGGCCGCGCGCAAGCTGCTCAGCTGCATCTACCGCTGCCACCAGGCCTCGGGCTTCGGCTTTGGCGCCGGGCACCTGATCGACGTGCTGCGCGGCAAGCGCACCGAGAAGGTGGTGCAGCGCCGCCACGATGCGCTCAGCACCTTCGGCATCGGTGCCGACATTGCCGAAACCCAGTGGCGCAGCGTGCTGCGCCAGCTGATCGCGCTGGGCCATGTGCGCAGCGAGGGCGAATACAACACGCTCTCGCTCACCGATTCAGCCCGCGCGGTGCTCAAGGGCGAGATCGCCGTGACGCTGCGCGTGCCGAGTGAGGCGCCCAAATCCAGCGGCCGCAGCCGGCGCGCAGGCAGCAGCGCCAGCAGCAGCCGTGGCAGCGTGGACAAGCCGCCGCCGCTGCCGCTGGATGAGGCCGGCCTGCAGCGCTTTGCCGCGCTGAAGGCCTGGCGCGCCGAGATCGCCCGTGCGCACAAGCTGCCGCCCTATGTGGTGTTCCACGACGCCACGCTGGCCGAGATGGCGCGCGAGGCGCCCGGCTCGCTGGACGATCTGGCCGGCATCAGCGGCGTGGGCGCCAAGAAGCTCGAGGCCTACGGCAGCGAGATCCTGCGCGTGCTGGCCCAAGAGGCCGCCTGACCCCCCTGGGGTGGCCGCTGCGGGCTAGCCGTGCAGGTTGACGGCCAGCGCCGCGATGGCGAACGCGGCCACCACGGCGCCCAGCCGCAGCCGCGCCACAAAGCTGCCCCACAGGTGCTGCGCGCGCAGCTGCTGGCTGCGGGGCAGGCGCAGCAGGCGCAGCCAGGGCACCAGCACCAGGCCGCCCCATGCCAGCCACAGCGCCAGGGCCAGGTAGGCCTGCGGCCCCAGCCCGCCCAGCCCGCGCAGCAGCGGCTGGTCGGCGTGCCAGGCCGCCCAGTGCGGGCGCAGCACCCAGGGCTGTGCCGGGTCGGCCGTCGGCAGCACGGTGTAGCGCGCACCGGGTGCGCTGCGCAGGTACACCGCGCGGCTCACCCGCAGCTGCGCCGGCACGGCCGCCTGGCCCGGGCCGGCGGGCAGCACCACGCCCTCCAGCCGCAGGGCGGGCTGCAAGGACGGCCACACCAACAGGCCGCGCCCGGCGCTGGCCAGCGTCTGGGTGACGAAACTGCGCGGCTGCGCCGGGTTGGCGGTGGACAGGGCCCGGCCTTCGTCCACCGCGGCCGACAACGCCCACAGCGCCAGGCCCCACAGCAGCAGTGTCAGCGCCAGTGCGCTGCGCTGGCCCCGCCGCACGGCGCGCAGGCCCAGCGCCCGGGTGTGCGCCTGCAGCGCGCACAGGCGCTGCCAGTCGTGCAGCGCGCGATCCAGCACCGCCGCCAGCGGCAGGGGCCTGCCCTGGGGCCAGTGGCCGCCTTGCCAGCCCAGGCCTCGGGCCAGATCCGTCAGCAAGGCGGCGAGCGCCGGTTGCACCGCCTGTGCCGCCAGCGCCGGTGGCATGCCGGCCGGCGGCTGCCAGTGCAGGTGCAGCTGCCGGTCGGCCAGGCGCAGGCACAGCACGCCGTCCTGCCAGGGGCCGCGCAGCACCGCAAAGCGCGCCAGGCGCTGCGGGTCTTGCGCCGATGCGGCCCCGCCGTCGTGGCCGTCGCCATCGTCCGCGTCGTCGTCGTCTTCCTCGTCGTCGTCGGTCAGCCATGGCAGATCGTCGGCACCGGGCGCCACCTGGCCCAGGGCCGGCAGCGCCCTGTGCAGCGTGGCCAGCCGTTGCGCAAAGCGCGCGCCCAGCTCGGCCTGCCGCCCGGGATCATCGGCGGCGGCCCACAGGCGTGGCCACAACCCGCTGCCGTCGGGCAGGGGCTCGGCCAGAATCAAGCGCAGTTCAACCAGTTCAGACATGGGCAACACCGATCGCGTGCAACGCACCGCCAGCGGCCGATTGTCTTCAGCCCTGCGGTCGGCCGCGTGGCGTGGCCGCATCGGCCGCGCGATGGCCTGCTGCTGGCTGCTGGCGGTGCCTGTCACGCTGTGGGCGCAGGCCGCCGGTGCCGCATCGCCCGCGCTGCACGCACCGCGCCAGGTGCATGTGCGCGTGCATGAGGCGGTGGCCGACCAGCGCTTCCTGCCGCTGCTGATGCGCCAGCTGGGCCAGGCGCTGGCGATGCCGCTGCACCAGGG
>CAYPDO010000790.1:0-2385 GCA_964409495.1 uncultured Bordetella sp. | reverse complement strand
GGGCTGCCACAGCTTGTCTTCCACTGCGGCCTCGAACAGGCCGAACTGCAGCTGGGCCAGGCCCCAGTGCTTGGGCGGTTCCTCGCCCAGGCTCTTGAGCTTGGCATGCACGGCCTCGGCGCTGTCGGCCTCGGCCTCGCTGAGGCCGGCATGCACCACCAGGCTGTCGCGCACCGAGAGGCGGGCAAAGGGCTCGTCCAGGTGCACCGGCTTGTCGGCATAGGTCACGCGGGCGCTGCCAGTGGCCGCCACCGCGGCGTGGCGCAGCAGGGCCTCGGTGAAGTCCATCAGATCATGATGGTTCCAGTAGGCCGCGTAGAACTCCATCATCGTGAATTCGGGGTTGTGCCGAACACTGATGCCTTCGTTGCGGAAGTTGCGGTTGATCTCGAACACGCGCTCGAAGCCGCCCACCACCAGGCGCTTGAGGTACAGCTCGGGCGCGATGCGCAGGAACATCTCCTGGTCCAGCGCGTTGTGGTGGGTGATGAAGGGCCGCGCATTGGCACCGCCGGGAATGGGGTGCAGCATCGGCGTTTCCACCTCCAGGAAGCCGTGCTCGACCATGAAGCCGCGGATCGAGCTGACCGCCTTGCTGCGCGCGGCGAAGCGGGCGCGGGCGGTCTCGTCGGTGATCAGGTCCACATAGCGCTGGCGGTACTTCTGTTCCTGGTCGGCCATGCCGTGGAACTTGTCGGGCAGCGGGCGCAGGCTCTTGGTCAGCAGGCGCAGCGTGGTCACCTTGACCGAGAGTTCACCGGTGCGGGTCTTGAACAGCGTGCCCTCGGCGCCGAGGATGTCGCCCAGATCCAGGTGCTTGAACTGCTCGTAGGCCGCGTCGCCCACGGCGTCCTTGCTGACGAACAGCTGGATGCGGCCCTGCTGGCCCACGGTGACGGCGCTGGTCGAACCGTCCTGGATGGTGGCAAAGCTGGCCTTGCCCATCACGCGCTTGAGCATCATGCGGCCGGCCACCGTCACGGCCACGGCCTGCGGCTCCAGCGCCTCGTTGTCCTGCGCGCCGTACTCGGCCTGCAGCGCCGAGGCGTGGTGCCGGGGCTTGAAGTCGTTCGGGAAGGCGACGCCGCGCGCACGGATCGCGGCCAGTTTCTCGCGGCGCTCGGCGATCAGCTTGTTGTCGTCCTGATGTTGCGGATCAGGCATGGGCGTGGTGGCCGGGGTCGCGGTGGTCATGGCTGCGGGAAGAGTCGGGGCAAACCCCGAATTGTAGGCGGGCCCTCGGCGATAATGCCCGGTTGACCTTTGCCTGGGGCTGTCCGTGCACCTGACGCATCCCGCCATCACCGACCGCAAGATCCGCTTCGCGCTGGCCGGCTGTGGCCGCATCGCCGCCAACCACATGGAGGCGCTGGCCCGCCATGCTGACCGCGCCGAGGTGGTGGCCGTGTGCGACACCGACCCCGCCGCGTTGGCCGCGGCGCAGGCGCGCACCGGCGCGCCGGGCTTTGCCCAGTATGCGCAGATGCTGGCCGCGGCCGACCACCTGGGCATCGACTGCGTGGTGCTGGCCACGCCCAGCGGGCTGCATGCGCGCCAGGTGATCGAGGCCGCCCAGGCCGGCCGCCATGTGATGACCGAGAAGCCCATGGCCACGCGCTGGGCCGACGGCCTGGCCATGGTCAAGGCCTGCGACGACGCCGGCGTGCGCCTGTTCGTCGTCAAGCAGAACCGCCGCAACCGCACGCTGCAGCTGCTGCGCCAGGCCATCCAGGCCGGGCGCTTCGGCCGCATCTACATGGTCACGGTCAACGTGTTCTGGAGCCGGCCGCAGAGCTACTACGACAGCGCCGAGTGGCGCGGCACCTGGGAGTTCGACGGCGGGGCGTTCATGAACCAGGCCAGCCACTACATCGACCTGCTCGACTGGATGGTGGGGCCGGTGGAAAGCGTGATGGCCTACACCGGAACGCTGGCGCGCAACATCGAGGTCGAAGACACCGGCGTGGCCGCACTGCGGTGGCGCAACGGCGCGATGGGCTCGGTGAACGTGACCATGCTGGCGCACCCGAAGAACTTCGAGGGCTCGATCACCATCCTGGGTGAGCAGGGCACGGTGCGCGTGGGCGGTGTGGCGGTGAACAAGATCGAGCACTGGGAATTCGCCAGCCCGCACGCCATGGACGCCGGCATTGAAGACGCCAGCTACCAGACCACCAGCGTCTACGGCTTCGGCCACCCGCTGTACTACGACAACGTGATCCGCACGCTGCGCGGCGAATGCGAGGCCGAGACCGATGGCCGCGAAGGCCTGAAGAGCCTGGAGCTGCTGATCGCGATGTACCGCTCGGCGCGTGACGGCAAGAAGATCAACCTCCCTCTGGAATATTGACCCCCCCGAAGCGCCTTCGGCGCCTCCCCCCAGGG
>CAYPDO010000789.1:0-2386 GCA_964409495.1 uncultured Bordetella sp. | reverse complement strand
TTTTTGCTTGGGCGCGACCCGGACGCGCAGCAACCGGCGCGCGGGGGCTGCGCCCGGGTCGAGCCGCGATCCCGTACCCCCGTACGGGGAGCTGCGCAGGCCGGGGTTGTGCCCGCGCAGCAGGTTCCTGCGCGTCCGGTCAGCACATGGTGCTGTTGGATGCCGCAATCTGGCGCAGCGCCTGCTCGAACACCTCGGGCGGCTGGCCGCCCGAGATCAGGTACTGGCCCTCGATCACCACCGCCGGCACCGAGCTGATGCCCGCCTGCTGCCAGCGCTGCTCGGCCTGGCGCACCGCGTCGGCAAACTCGCCCGAGGCCAGCACCGCGGCGGCGGCCGTGGCGTCCAGCCCGGCCTCACCGGCCACCGCTGCCAGCGTGGCGTGGTCCGACGGGTTGCGGCCATCGGTGTGATAGGCCACCAGCAGCGCCTGCTTCAGCGCGCGCTGCTCGCGCTCGCCCTGCAGCCCGGCCCAGTGCAGCAGGCGGTGCGCATCGAAGGTGTTGTAGGTGTGGGTGCGCTTGCCCACCCCGAACTCGAAGCCCACCGCCGCGCCGCGCTGGCGGATGGCCTCGGCATTGGCCGCCACCTGCTCGGGGCCGATGCCGTACTTGCGCGTCAGGTGGGCCACGATCTCCTCGCCCTCGGCCGGCATCTGCGGGTTCAGTTCGAAGGGCTGGAAGCTGATGTTGGCGTGCACCTCGGGCGCCACGCGCGCCAGTGCCTGCTGCAGCGAGGCCAGGCCCACGGCGCACCAGGGGCACACCACGTCGGAGACGAAGTCGATCTGCAGGGTGGTCATCGTGGCGCTTCGCTGGGTTCGAAAGACGCGCCAGTGTAGAAGCCGCGGCGCGGCCGCGCCAGCGCGGGGGCATGGCCCGCTGCCGCGGCGGATGGCCACGGCCGACGCTGCACAATGGTGTGATGAATGCACCCGACGACGTGTTCGACGATGCCCGCGCACGCGCGCTGCTGCGCGGCCTGTTCGATGCCGCGGTGGCGCGCGCGCTGCCGTCCCGGGTGATCGGCGGCCAGTTGCCGGCGCCGCCCGATCCGGCGCGTGGTCGCTCCCTGGTGCTGTGCGCCGGCAAGGCCGGCGGCGCGATGGCGGCGGCAGTGGATGCGCTGTGGCCGGCCGATACGCCACTGTCGGGGCTGGTGATCACGCGTGATGGCCATGTGCCGCCGGGCCTGGCCGCGCGGCCCGGCCGCATCGAGGTGGTGGAGGCCGCGCATCCGGTGCCCGACGCCGCCGGCCTGGCCGCCACTGCGCGGCTGATGGCCTTGACCCAGGGCCTGAGCGCGCACGACCTGGTGCTGTGCCTGATCTCCGGCGGCGGCTCGGCCTTGCTCACCCAGCCGGCACCGGGCCTGACGCTGGCCGACAAGCAGGCGCTGAACAAGGCGCTACTCAACAGCGGCGCGGCCATCGACGAGATGAACACCGTGCGCAAGCACCTGAGCGCCGTGAAGGGCGGCCGGCTGGCCGCGCTGTGCGCTCCGGCGCGGGTGGTGACGCTGCTGATCAGCGATGTGCCGGGTGATGATCCGGCGGTGATTGCCAGCGGCCCCACCGTGCCCGATGCCAGCACCTGCGCCGATGCGCTGGCCATCCTTGACCGCTACGGCATTGCCGTGCCGGCGGCCGCGCGTGCCGGGCTGGAAAGCGGCGCGTTCGAGAGCCCCAAGCCAGGCGCGGCCTGCTTTGCGGGCCATGAGGTGCGCCTGGTGGCCACGCCGCGGCAGAGCCTGCAGGCCGCGGCCGAGGCTGCGCGTGCCGCCGGCCTGGCCGTGCATGTGCTGGGCGACGACCTGGAAGGCGAGAGCCGCACGGTGGGCCAGGTGCATGCCGCGCTGGCGCGCAGCGTGGCGCGCCATGGCGAGCCCTTTGCGCGGCCCTGCGTGTTGCTCTCGGGCGGCGAGACCACGGTGACGGTGCGCCACCCGTCGCCGGGCCGTGGCGGCCGGGCCGGCGAGTTCCTGCTGGGCCTGGCGGTGGCGCTGCAAGGCCAGCCGGGCGTGTGGGCGCTGGCGGCCGACACCGATGGCATCGACGGCGTGGAGGACAACGCGGGGGCGCTGGTTTCGCCCGACACGCTGGCGCGCGCAGCGGCGCTGGGGCTGAAGGCGGGCGAGTCTCTGGACCGGCACGATGCCTACGGCTTCTTCAGCGCCCTGGGGGATCTGGTGGTGACGGGGCCGACGTTCACCAATGTCAACGACTTTCGGGCGGTGTTGGTGGTTTGACGCGGGCTGGCGGTTTGCCGGCTGGTTCTTGCCTGCTGCGTTTTCTGCCTGGCGCGTCTTGCGGGTGTTGCCCATGGCTCCTGACAGCCCGCCGGTCTCGCCCGGCCGGCGAGGTCCTTTCTTGTCGCGACAAGAAAGG
>CAYPDO010000788.1:0-2388 GCA_964409495.1 uncultured Bordetella sp. | reverse complement strand
CTCAGCCCCGCCGGGCCGCCCCAAGGGGCTGAGCGCCCCCTCGGGGGGCAGGAGCAAAGCGATGTGGGGGCATCATCTCAGCCCCGCCGGGCCGCCCCAAGGGGCTGAGCACCCCCTCGGGGGGCAGGAGCAAAGCGATGTGGGGGCATCATCTCAGCCCCGCCGGGCCGCCCCAAGGGGCTGAGCACCCCCTCGGGGGGCAGGAGCGCAGCGACGTGGGGGCATCACATCAGCCTGCCGGTGTGGCGGCGGGGCCGCCGTCGCCGTCCTCCGGCTCGGCCAGTTCCATCACATAACCAAAGCCGCGCACGGTCTTGATCACCACACCCAGCTCGCCGAAGCGCTTGCGCAGGCGGTGCACATAGACCTCGACCGAGTTCTCGCTGAAATCCGACTCCCAGCTGGACAGCGCCTGCACGATGCTGTCCTTGGGCACCACGCGGCCGGCACGCTGCATCAGCAGCTGGGTGAGCGCCAGTTCACGCGGGCTCAGGTGCACACGCTCGCCGCGGCAGGTGAGCTCGCGGTGGGCCAGATCCAGCCGCAGCGGGCCGATGGCCAGGCTGTCGTGCAGACGGCCGTCGGCACGGCGCTTGAGCGCGCGCAGCCGCGCCACCAGCTCAGGCAGGTCAAACGGCTTGGTGAGGTAATCGTCGGCGCCGGCGTCCAGCCCCTGCACGCGGTCGCCCAGATCGTCGCGCGCGGTCAGCAGCAGCACCGGCAGGCTGGCACCGCGCGCACGCCAATGGCGCAGCACCTCCATGCCGTCGCGGCGCGGCAGGCCCAGATCGAGCACCGCGGCGTCATAAGGCGCCTCCAGACCGGCAGCCAGGGCCTGCTGGCCGTCGGCCAGCATGTCCACGCGCCAGCCTTCGCGCTCAAAGGCCCGGCTGATGCCCAGGCAAAGCGCGGCATCGTCTTCCACCAGCAGGATTCGCATAGGGCCCGCATGGTAGCGCCGCCAACACGCACAAGGGCCGCACCGGCATGGCCGGGCGGCCCTTGCAGACAGGCCCCAAGGTCAGCAAACGCGGGCCGTCACCGAGCGGCCGACGCGCAGCCGGTTCGGGGGTTCGTCAGAAATTCGCTTCGGCGAACGACCAGTTCACCAGGCTGTTCAGGAAGGTCTCGACGAATTTCGGGCGCGCGTTGCGGTAGTCCACGTAGTAGGCGTGCTCCCACACGTCGATGGTCAGCAGGGGCTTGTCGGCACCGGTCAGCGGCGTGGCGGCGTTGGCGGTGTTGACGATGTCCACCGAGCCGTCGGCCTTTTTCACCAGCCAGGTCCAGCCCGAGCCGAAGTTGCCCACGGCGCTCTTGGTGAAGGCTTCCTTGAAGGCGGCATAGCTGCCCCACTTGGCATTGATGGCCGCAGCCAGCGCGCCGCCGGGCTCGCCGCCGCCGGCGGGCTTCATGCAGTTCCAGAAGAAGGTGTGGTTCCACACCTGGGCGGCGTTGTTGAAGATCGGGCCGCTGCTCTTCTTGACGATTTCTTCCAGCGACAGGCCTGCGAACTCGGTGCCGCCCACCAGGTTGTTCAGGTTGGTGACGTAGGCCTGGTGGTGCTTGCCGTGGTGGTATTCGAAGGTTTCGGCCGACATGTGCGGCGCGAGGGCATCAGAGGCGTACGGCAGGGCCGGCAGGGTGAAGTTCATGGCAGGTGTCCTTGCGTCTGTGCGGCGCGGGATGCGCCGGGGTTGAACGGGAGCGGATGCTGCGGATGATTGTAGGCAGCCCCCACCAAACCTGCTGACAAGCTCGGTTTAGCGCTTGCGCCGGGCCGTGCGGGCGCTGCGGCCGGGGGGGCCGGCCGTGGCCGCGGGCCCGCCTTCGGCCTGCGGGTCGGCGGGCCCCTGTGCCACGTCGAGCACCGACACGCTGGCGCGGCCATCGGCCCACTGCGCCGTCAGTTGCGCGCCGGGCTGCAGGCCGGCGGCCTGTGTCACCGCCCGGCCTCCGGCATCGGTGAGCCAGGCATAACCACGCGCCAGCACCTGGTGCGGATCGGCCGCGGCCAGGCGCAGCGCCAGGCGGGCCAGTTGCTCGTCCTGGCGATGGCACTGCGCCTGTGCGGCCTGCGCCAGGCGCGGTGCCAGCTGGGCCAGCGTGCGCCGCGCGCGCGCCAGCCCCAGGCCCAGCGCGGCGCCGCGGCGCTGGGCCAGCGCATCCAGCCGGGCGCCTTCACGGGCCAGCAGCCGCGCCGGCCGGCCCATCTGCAGCGCCAGCCGGTCCAGGCGCTGGGCCTGGATGTCGAGCCGGCGTTGGGCGGCGCGCTGCAGGCGCTGCTGCAGGGCCAGCAGGCGCTGCAGTTCGTCGGCGCGCACCGGCGTGGCCAGTTCGGCCGCCGCGGTGGGCGTGGGCGCGCGCAGGTCGGCCGCCAGCTCGGCC
>CAYPDO010000787.1:0-2388 GCA_964409495.1 uncultured Bordetella sp. | reverse complement strand
GGGCCCGTTTTGCATGCCTGAGCGGCTGTGCGCCGCCCCGGCATCCGGGCCCGCGCCTCAGATGCGGTCGAGCGTGTCGTCGCGCTTGTCGCCGCGGTGCGCGTGCAGCGCATCAAGCAGGCTGGCGATGTCGCCGGCCTGGTGCAGCATGGCCATCTGCGCGTCGTCCATGAAGCCTTCGGCCACCGCGTGCTGCAGGAAGGCCAGCAGCGGGTTCCAGTAGCCCTCGGTGCCCAGCAGGCCGATGGGGCTGTCGTGGTAATTCAGGTGGCGCCAGGTCCACACCTCGAACAGTTCCTCGAAGGTGCCGATGCCGCCGGGCATCGCGATGAAGGCATCGGCGCGCTCGGCCATCAACTGCTTGCGCTGGTGCATGGTCTGCACCACGTGCAGTTCATGCAGGCCGGCATGGCCCACCTCCAGCCGCATCAGTGATTCCGGAATCACGCCCACCACGCGGCCACCGGCGGCCAGCGTGGCATCGGCCACCGCACCCATCAGGCCGGCGCGGCCGCCGCCGTACACCAGTTGCCAGCCACGCTGGCCGATGGCCGTGCCCAGCGCGCGCGCCAGCGCCATGTAGGCCGGCCGGCTGCCAGGGCGTGAGCCGCAGTAGACGCAAACACTGAACGGGGTGGCGGTGGTGGCGGACGTCATCGGCAGTGGTCGGGCAACAGGGGCCGGGCGGGGCGGTAACAAGGCAGGCGCAAGGGCCTGGGCAGGTGCTTCAGATCGCCAGCAGGCGATGGGCCAGTGCAGTGATCCAGACGCCGCCGCACCACAGCAGCGACAGGAAGACAGCAGCACTGCCGTAATCCTTGGCGCGCTTGCTCAGCGGGTGCAGATCGAAGGAGATGCGGTCCACCGTGGCCTCGATGGCCGAGTTCAGCAACTCGACGATCAGCACCACCAGCACCGAGCCCACCAGCAGCGCGCGCTCGATCCAGTCGGCGCCCAGCCAGAAGGCGGCCGGCAGCATCAGCAGGCCCAGCAGCGCCTCCTGGCGGAAGGCGCTCTCATGACGCAGCGCACTGCCGAAGCCGTGCATCGAGTAGACGAAGGCATGCGCCACGCGCGACAGCCCGGTGCGGCCCTTGTGCGGATTGGCGGCCAAGTGGCCAGGCTGGGCGGGCGCGCCGTCGGTCGAACTCATGCGCCGGATTGTGCCTTTGCCGTGGGCGCCGACGGCCCGGCGGCACCGGGCTTGGCCGGGCGCCAGTCGATCACGCGGGTGCCGCACACCGCGTCGTGCCAGAACTGGCGGTCAGGGCGCAGAAAGGCCAGCGCCGCGAAGCCGAGCACCCCCGCCAGCAGCATGCCGAACACCGCGCCGCCGCCGCGCAGGCCCGACAGCCAGATGGCCGCCAGTGCCGGCACGAACCACAGCCAGCTCAGCACGTAGCGGGCCAGCGCGCGCGCCTGGCTCACCGGGGCGCCGTGCACATCCACCAGACGCAGATGCCAGGCCTTCATCGCCACCGTCTGCCCGCCGCGCGACCAGAACCAGGCAAAGTAGATGCCCAGCACCACGAACAGGAAGGCTTGCAGGCCGGTCTTGCCCTGCAGCGCGTGGCGCTGCTGCGTCAGGCTGGAATACAGGTAGCCGGCGATCATCAACACGCCGAACAGCAGCACGCCCTCGTAGACGAAGGCCGCCATGCGGCGGCGCAGCGCGGGGGCGCGCCATGCGGCGGGGGAGGTGGGCGGTGCGGTGCCGCCGGCCGTTGCCGGCTTCGTCATGGCGGCGCGCTCAGGGATGCCCGCCGGCAGCCGGCGCCGAGGCTGCCGCCTGCGGGCCGGTCTTGGGCAGCAGCGTGCTGCGATCGACCTGGCCGGCGCGGGCAGAGATTTTCGGCTGACCGGGCTGCTGGTGCGCCGGCGGCAAGGGGGTCTTGGTCATCAACGTGGTGGTGGCTCCGGGTTTGGCCTGCACCACCGTGGGCGCCACCGGCTTGACCAGCGGCGCCGAGGCTGACGCGCGCGGCGGCACGACGTTTTGCTTGGGCTGGGCCTGGTCGAGCGCCGGCTCGGCCCCTGAGGCCGGAGCGCGCGCGCGCTCGGCGCCCGCCGGGCGTGAGCGTGCAGCCAGCGCGCGCCGCTGTTCGGGCGGCAGCGCCTGGTAGGCCTCCCAGCGGGCCTGCTTCTGCTCGCGCGGGATCTGCTTGGTTTCTTGGAAGCTCAGTCGAGCGCGGGTGCGTTCGGCCGGCGAGAGCCGGGCCCATTCGGTCATGCGCGCCTGCACGCGCTGCTGCTCGTCGGCCGGCATCTTCGGAAAGCGCGACGCCACTTCCAGCCACTTCGATTTGCGCTGCGCGTCGATGCTGACCCAGTCGCGCGCCAGCGGCGCGAGTGCGCCGCGCTGCTGGGCCGTCAGGCTGTCCCAGCCCG
>CAYPDO010000786.1:0-2394 GCA_964409495.1 uncultured Bordetella sp. | reverse complement strand
TCACGCTGCCGTTGGCCAGGGTGGCGACGCCGACGCCGCCGCCGTCGGCCACCACCAGGAACGCGCCCGACTGCGTGCCCGCGCTCTGCTGCCCGCTCATCGACAGCGTGCTGTTGTCTGCGCTCAGCACGCCGACCCCGCCACCTCGGCCGACGACGATGCCCATGCCATGTACTGCACCGCCCTGGCGCACGGCGAGCTGGCCGTTGCTCTGCGGCCCCAGGCCGACGCCGATGAAGGCATCGGAGCCGGTCAGGCGAATCTCGGAACCTGCGCCACTCACCGTGGCCACGCCCTTGCCGCCCACTGTGGACTCGCCCGAGCCCCCGATAAAGAGAGTGGTGCTGCGCCTGTTGTCCAGTGTCGACACGGCGCCGCCCTGCAGCAGCAATTGGCCGCCGCCGGTGATCGACAACGTGCCGTTGCCATCGCGCCCGACGCGCATAAACGGGTTCCAGGTCTCGGCAGCGCTGTCGGGTGCCGACGATTCGCTGCGCAGCAGCACCACGCCGCCGGCGCCGATGTTCAGGCTGCCGCTGGAGTTGGCATCGCGGCCCAGGCTGAAGGCCATGCCGCCGGTGGCGCCGGTGCTGGCCAGCAGTTCCAGGCGGCCGCCGTTGCCCACCGTCACGCTGCCCTGGCCGCCATTGCGGCCGATATCCATCACCGCGGTATTGCTGACGCCGTTGGCTGCTGCGGTGGCCGTGCCGTCCACCCGCATCAGGCTGCCGCTGCCCTCGATGGTGAGCGCGGCCACACCGCCACTGCGCCCGACCGCGGCATAGAACATGCCGTCGATCACGCCGCCGTCGCGGATATCGACGAAGGCCGTGCCGGTGCTGGTGGTGACATTGAGCACGCCCGACATGCCCTGGAAGTGCACCCGCGAGCCCGCCCCGGTCACCCGCATGTCCGTCCGGCCGCCACCGGTGCTCAGGTTCATCGCGGTGAAGGCGTTGCCGTCGCCCTCAATGCGGATCTCGCCACCATCCGCCACCGAAACGCTGGCCCAGGCGTTGCGGTGCTGGGCGGTGCTGAAGCGCGCGTACTCGCCGGGCTCCAGCGTGACTCCGGTGATGCGCCACAGCGAGCCGGCGCCGTGGACGGACGCCTCGGCAAAGCTGCGCTCGCTGCCGTTCGGGCTGCTGCCACCCGGCGCCAAGCCCAGGCTGGCGTGGTCGGTGGTCAGGGTGCCGCCGGCCAGCACGTTCACCGTGCCGCGCGTGCTGCCGCCTGGCGTGCCGAACGTGAAACTGTCGATCGGCGGATGAAACACCGCCAGACCGCCGACGCCGAAGAAGCGCAGGAAACTGGCCTGCGAGCCGGCGCCGGTGACCGTGAACACCCCGGTCGAGCCAGCGGCGTTGCCGATGAAGTTGTTGCAGTAGTGGAACTGGCCGAGGCAACTGGCCGCCTCGGCACGGCCATCGAGCACTGCACCGCCCGAGACCGTGAGCGCACCACGGCCCCACTCGCCCACGCCCAGGCGGTTGATCACGCCGTCGGAAAAACCATCGCCCACCAGCCGCACCACGGTGCCGCCGCCGTCCAGCAGCACCGTGCCATTGCCGCTGCCGTCGCCGCTGGCACCGATCGCCAGCGTGCCCACGCGCAACTGGCTGCCCCCCAGCGCGTTGAAGCTGCCAGGCGCACCGTTGCCAACCTGCAGGCCCACATTGCCCAAGTCGGCATTGCCAGGCCCGTTGGGCACGGCGGCAAGGGCGGGGTACACATGCACCGCACCACTGCTGCTGAACTGGGCCTGCGCCGACACCGCCACCAGCCCCAGGCAGGCCAGGGCCATGGGCGCCAGGCGCCCGCCTCGTCGCCGCCCACATGCGCGCCGGTCATCGCCTCGGCAATCAGCCGGGTGGCCAGCCCGGTGAAGGGCCGGATGCGTCAAAACGGCCTGCCAAACACTGCGCTGCATGGAGATCTCCCGGTCGCGAAGATCTACACACTAACCATTTGGTGGCGCGGCACATCCGTGATATCGACGATGCGCGCCCCTGAACATAGGGGGAACGCGGGCCTGGGGCTGCGGCTCAGCTGTGCTGCGCGAGCGCGCGTTGCTGCTGCTGCCGCCGCCAGGCCACCACCCGCGGCAGCACCAGCACTGCGGCAATCACCACCAGCAGCGCCAGCGAGCCCGGGCGCTGCAGAAACACCGTCCAGCGCCCCTCGCCGATGGCCACGGCATTGCGCATCTGCGCCTCGGCCAGCGGGCCCAGGATCATGCCCACCACCACCGGCGCGGTGGGAAAGTCGAAGCGCCGCAGCACCAGGCCCAGCAGGCCGATGGCATACAGCAGCACCAGGTCGAAGGCACTTTGGCGCATGCCGTACACGCCCACGGTGGCAAAGATCAGGATGCCGGCATACAGGTAGGGCTTG
>CAYPDO010000785.1:0-2395 GCA_964409495.1 uncultured Bordetella sp. | reverse complement strand
GCTGCGCCGCCAGCGTCTTGTTCGGCGCAAACACGATGGCCGGCCGGCCCATGCGGGCGATCACGTTGGCCATCGTGAAGGTCTTGCCCGAGCCGGTCACGCCCAGCAGCGTTTGATACGCCAGGCCGTCCTCGATGCCCTCGCACAGCTGGTCGATGGCGGTGGGCTGGTCACCGGCCGGCGGGTAGGGCTGGAACAGCTGGAACGGCGAGCCCGGAAAGCTGACGAACTGGCCCTCGCCACCGGGCACAGGCGCGGCATCTTCCGCGGCAGACAAGTCGGCAAGATCGGACATCGGGGTTTCCCTGGGGCAAATGGAGCTCTGGCTCTAAAATCGCGGGCTGGCTGCGGCGCTGGGTGGCGCGCGCCGGCCAATCCAGCAGCGTACCGCAGCGCGGCATTCCACGTGAGCGCCGGCTGCCGACACCCGCCCTGAACCGCCCTTCCCTGCTGCCACCGTCCTGACAGGAACCTGATCCCCATGAGCTTCTTCGCCGCCGTCGAGATGGCCCCGCGCGACCCGATCCTGGGTCTGAACGAACAATTCGCCGCCGACACCCGCGCCGACAAGGTGAACCTGGGCGTTGGCGTGTACTTCGACGACGCCGGCAAGCTGCCGCTGCTGGCCTGCGTGAAGGCCGCCGAGGCCCAGCTCACCGAGGCCGCCAAGCCGCGCGGCTACCTGCCCATCGACGGCATCGCCGGCTACGACAAGGCCGTGCAGCGCCTGGTGTTCGGCGCCGATTCGGCCGTGCTGGCCGCGGGCCGCGTGGCCACCATCCAGGCGCTGGGTGGTACCGGCGGACTGAAGGTGGGGGCCGATTTCCTTAAGATGCTGAACCCCGCCGCCAAGGTGCTGATCAGCGACCCGAGCTGGGAAAACCACCGCGCGCTGTTCACCAACGCCGGCTTCGAGGTGGGCACGTACAGCTACTACGACGCCGCCAACCGTGGCGTGAAGTTCGACGCCATGCTGGCCGACCTGAACGCCGCCGCGGCCGGCACCATCGTCGTGCTGCACGCCTGCTGCCACAACCCCACCGGCTACGACATCACGCCGGCCCAGTGGGAGCAGGTCATCGCCGCCGTCAAGGCCCGCGGCCTCGTGGCCTTCCTCGACATGGCTTACCAGGGCTTCGGCGACGGCATCGCCGAAGACGGCGCGGTGATCCAGCAGTTCCTGGCCGCGGGCGTCGAGAACTTCTTCGTCGCCACCTCGTTCTCCAAGAGCTTCAGCCTCTACGGCGAGCGCGTCGGCGCCTTGAGCGTGGTGTGCGCCGACAAGGACGAGACCGCCCGCGTGCTGTCGCAGCTGAAGATCACCATCCGCACCAACTACAGCAACCCGCCCACCCACGGCGCCCAGGTGGTGGCCACGGTGCTGGACACCCCGGCGCTGCGCGCGCAGTGGGAGCAAGAACTCGCCGGCATGCGCCAGCGCATCAAGCAGATGCGCACGCTGCTGGCCGAGAAGCTGGCGGCCGCCGGCGTGCAGCAGGACTTCGGCTTCATCGTGCGCCAGCGCGGCATGTTCAGCTACTCGGGCCTCACCAAGCCGCAGATGGAGCGCCTGCGCAGCGAGTTCGGCGTGTACGGCGTGGATTCGGGCCGCATCTGCGTGGCCGCACTGAACACGCACAACATCGACAAGGTGGTGGCGGCCATCGCCGCGGTGCTCTGAGCGGCGGCAGCGCGCGCTGACGCCACACTTTGCTGCGGCGCCGCATAGGCGACCACCCCTGCACACAGCCCGGCCCCGCCGGGCTGTTTCGTTGTGGCACACCATGTCGCCAAAGCGACAGAAAAGCCGATTTGCGGTGCGAAGTTACGTGTTTTTCCTGAGCCGCGGCGGCCTATGCAGCCGCACGATGCTGGGAGTAACATTCGCAATGCTGCAGTGCACAAAAATCCTGTCCGATGTCAGCTCGGATTCAGGCGCCGCAGCACATCATGACAGCGCTCGCCAGAGCCAACCGACGCACCGCCGTCTGACCCGGAGTCCATCTCGCCATGCTTTACCAGATCTATGAGACCCAGCGTGCACTGATGGCGCCGTTTTCCGAGTTCGCCAGCGCCTCGGCCAAGCTCTACAACCATCCCTTGTCGCCGTTCACGCACACGCCCATGGCGCAGCGCGTGGCTGCCGGCTTCGATCTCATCCACCGCCTGGCCAAGGACTACGAGAAGCCCGAGTTCGGCATCCGCACCGTGCCGGTCGACGGCGTGGAAGTGGCCGTGCAGGAGCAGTACCCGATCGTGCGGCCGTTCTGCCGCCTGATCCGCTTCAAGCGCTACTCCGACAATCCGGTGGTGCTGGAGAAGATGAAGAGCCAGCCGGTGGTGCTGGTGGTGGCGCCGCTGTCGGGCCACCACAGCACGCTGCTGCGCGACACCG
>CAYPDO010000784.1:0-2397 GCA_964409495.1 uncultured Bordetella sp. | reverse complement strand
TGTTCAGCCAGGCCGAGCACGACGAACTGGCGCAGAGCATCCTGCTCAGCCCCGATGCCGGCTACATCGCCCAGGTGCGCGCCGCCATCGACCGGCTGATCGACGGCATGCCGCGCCGCGACGTGATCCGCGCCAGCCTGGAAGGCCGCGGCGCGCTGATCCTCACGCGCGACATGGACGAGGCCTGCGCCATCAGCAACCGCATCGCGCCAGAGCACCTGGAAGTGAGCAGCCGCGAGCCGCAGCGCTGGGAGCCGCTGCTGCGCCATGCCGGCGCCATCTTCCTGGGCGCTTTCACCAGCGAGAGCCTGGGCGACTACTGCGCCGGCCCCAACCATGTGCTGCCCACCAGCGGCACGGCACGCTTCAGCTCGCCGCTGGGCGTGTACGACTTCCAGAAGCGCAGCAGCCTGATCGAGGTGAGCGAGTCCGGCGCCCAGGTGCTGGGCCCGATTGCCGCCGAACTGGCCTATGGCGAGGGTCTGCAGGCCCATGCGCAGGCGGCCGAAATGCGGATCAAACGCTGATGATTCGTTGACACGAAGTTCGTGCAACACGAGAATCGTGCTGCACGAACTCAGTGGCCAAATCATGAAGAACGTCACCGTCACGATGGAAGACAGCGTTGCCGACTGGGCGCGCATGGAGGCGGCACGCCGCAACACCAGCGTGTCGCGGCTGATCGGCGAGATGCTGGCCGAGAAGATGCGCCATGACGATGCCTACGAGCGGGCCATGCGCGAGGCGCTGGAGTTCAAGAGCATCGGCACCTCCGACGGGCGATATCTCACCCGCGACGAGATCTACGACCGATCGCTGGACCGTCAGCCGCGATGACGGCGCTGGCCTTCATCGACACCCATGTGCTGGTGTACGCCGCCGATGACCATGACATCGACAAGCGCGACAAGGCCCGGCGCTGGCTGTCGGCATGCTGGCAGCGCCGCTGCGGCCGCCTGAGCACCCAGGTGCTCAACGAGTACTACACCGTCATCCGCCGCAAGTTCCCAACCCCCGTGGCCGCTGGCGACGCGCGTGCCGAGATCCGGCGACTGCAAGCCTGGCAGCCCTGGCAGATCGATCATCACACCATGGAGGCGGCGTGGGCCGTGGAGGCGCGCCATGGCTACCACTACTGGGATGCCCTGATGATCGCTTCTGCCCAGCAGCAAGGCTGCACCGTGCTGCTCACCGAAGACCTGCAGCACGACCAGCGCATCGACGCGCTGCGCATCGTGAATCCCTTCCAGGCCGACATCGGCCTGCTGGACGAAACCCCATGAGCGATTCCCTTGCCCCCATCCTGCAACGCGTGATCCGCCAGGACATCCAGGGCCTGCACGCCTATGCCGTGCAGCCGAGCGCCGGCATGGTCAAGCTCGACACGATGGAGAACCCGCACCGCCTGCCCGAGGCGCTGCAGCGCGAACTGGGCGAGCACCTGGGCCGCGTGGCCATCAACCGCTACCCGGCCGAGCGCGGCGATGACCTGAAGGCCGCGCTTGCGGCCCATGCGCAGATGCCCGAGGGCTGCGGCCTGGTGCTGGGCAATGGCTCCGACGAGCTGATCACCCTGCTCAGCATGGCCTGCGCCAAGCCGGGCGCGGTGTTCATGTCGCCGCTGCCCAGCTTCGTGATGTATGGCCTGTCGGCGCAGCTGCAGGGCATCGGCTTCGTGGGCGTGCCGCTGACGGCGGACTTCGAGCTCGACGAGGCCGCGATGCTGGCCGCCATCGCCCGGCACCGGCCGGCGCTGCTGTACCTCTCGTACCCCAACAACCCCACGGCCAACCTGTGGGACGACGCGGTGATCGAGCGCTGCATCGAGGCCATGGCGCAAGTGCAGGGCCTGGTGGTGATGGACGAGGCCTACCAGCCCTTTGCTGCGCGCGACTCGATGGGCCGCCTGCGCCGCCACCCGCATGTGCTGGTGATGCGCACGATGAGCAAGTTCGGCCTGGCCGGTGTGCGCATCGGCTACCTGATCGGCCGCACCGCGCTCACCGACCAGATCGAGAAGCTGCGCCCGCCCTTCAACATCAGCGTGCTGAACGCCGAGGCCGGCCTGTTCGCGCTGGCGCACGTGGACGAATACGCGCGCCAGGCGGCGTCGATCCGCGAGCAGCGCCAGCGCCTGTTTGCCGCGCTGCAGGCCCTGCCGGGCGTGCAGGCCTGGCCGAGTGAGGCCAACATGGTGCTGGCGCGATTCCCCGATGCGGCCAAGACCTTCGCGGCGCTGAAGGCCCGCGGCATCCTGATCAAGAACGTCAGCGCGCTGCACCCGCTGCTGGCCAACTGCCTGCGCCTGACCGTCGGCACGCCCGACGAGACCGGGCAACTCATCGCCGCGCTGGCCGATTGCCTGTGAACCCCGCCCAAGACGCCCCCACCATGAGC
>CAYPDO010000783.1:0-2403 GCA_964409495.1 uncultured Bordetella sp. | reverse complement strand
GGCGTGCATCTTGCCCAGCACCTGGCTGGCCCAGGGCCGGCCGGTGGTTTCCTGGATGGGCAGCGCGTCCATGTCGGCGCGCAGGCCCAGCGTGCGCGGGCTGCTGCCGAAGCGCAGCGTGCCCACCACGCCGGTGCCACCCAGGCCGCGGTGCACCGTGTAGCCCCAGCGCGCCAGGCGCTCGGCCACCAGGTTGCTGGTGGCAAATTCTTCGAAGCCCAGCTCGGGCTGGGCGTGGATCTGGTGCCGGATGGCGATGGCCTCGGCCTCGTGGGCGCGGATCTCGTCGAGGGCGGGCAGCGGCGTGGGGGCGTTCATCGGGCAGGCTCCGGGCAGGCAGGTCGGTCAGGCGCCGGGGTGTGCACGGCGTGCGGCGCGGGCGGCGTGCAGAAAATCCACCAGCAGCGGCTCGGCGTCCAGCCGGTCGCTGCGGCGCCAGTGGAATTCGGGGTGCCACTGCACGCCCACCACGAAGCTGGCACCGCTGTGGCGGATGGCCTCGATGGTGCCGTCGTCGGCATCGCGCGCCTCCACCACCAGGCCACTGCCCAGGCGGTCCACCGCCTGGTGATGGATGCTGTTGACCAGCGGCCGCGGCGGCGCATCGGCATACAGCGCCGCCAGGCGCGAGCCCGGCTCGATGGCGATGGCGTGGTGCCACTCGTCGTAGGCCGCGCGGTCCACATGCGGGCGGGTGCCGGGGCGCTGGGTGACGATGTCCTGCAGCAGGCTGCCGCCGAAGGCCACGTTGATCAGCTGGTGGCCGCGGCAGATGCCGAACACCGGCTTGCCGGCGGCCACGAAGGCCTCGATCAGTTCCACCTCGTAGCGGTCGCGCACGATGTCGCCGTTCCACTCGGGGCGCAGCGGCGGCTGGCCGTACATCGTGGGGCAGACGTCGGCGCCGCCCTGCAGCATCAGGCCGTCGAGCAGGTCCACATAGCCCTGCAGGTGCACGCGCCGGCGCGCCACCTCGGCGTCGTGGCCGAGCGTGGGCACCATCAGCGCCAGCGCGCCGTGGGCCATGATCCAGTGCGCAAAGCTCTGCTCCAGGTACTGCAGCGTCTTGCCGCGAAAGCCCAGTTCGGCGGGCACCTGGTGCATCAGGCGGGTGGAGATGCCGATGCGCAGCGGGTGGGAACTCATCGTCGGGCGTGCTCCTGGGGCCCGGGCGCCGTGCCCGGCCGCAAGAGGGCGACTATAGGGCGTTGGATGCGGGCCGGCCGAACCGACAATCCCCGCCGTGAGCAAGCTCTACTTCCGCTACGCGGCGATGAACGCCGGCAAGTCCACTGCCTTGCTGCAGGTGGCGCACAACTACGAGGAACGCGGCATGCGCGTGCTGCTGTTCACCGCCGCGCACGACGACCGCGTGGCCAGCGGCCGCATCGGCTCGCGCCTGGGCCTCACGCGCGAGGCCGCCACCTTCGGTGCCGACACCGGTTTCAGCGCCGCGCACCTGCGTGAGGCCGCCGGCGGCGCGCTGGCCTGCCTGCTGATCGACGAGGCGCAGTTCCTCACCGCCGGCCAGGTGCGCCAGCTGCACCGCCTGGCGCATGTGGACGACGTGCCGGTGATCTGCTGGGGCCTGCGCAGCGATTTCCGCGGCGAGGCCTTTGCCGGCAGCGCCGCCCTGCTGACGCTGGCCGACGAGGTGGAGGAGATGAAGAGCATCTGCGCCTGCGCGCGCAAGGCCACGATGAACATCCGCATCGACGCCGAGGGCCGCCGCGTGCAGCAGGGCGCGCAGGTGGAGATCGGTGGCAACGAGCGCTACCGCGCCGTGTGCCCGGCCTGCTTCTACGCCGACGAGCGCCTGGGTGACGTGGCGCCGGGGCTCTTTGGTTGAGTGGATGAGCTGTCGCGCACTGGCACAACCTGCCGTCCGGGCCGGGCTTGCCCCCACTGTGCCGGCCGCGTCGGGCGTGCGATAAGCACGGGCTGCCGGTGTGCCGGCAGTCCGTCGTCCCCGTTGTCCACGCCGTTCAGGAGCTGCGCATGATCAAGGTCCACATCTTCTATCCCAACACCCCCGACACCCGCTTCGACATGACCTACTACGTCGAGAAGCACATGCCCATGGTGCAGGCGCGCATCGGTGCGGCCTGCACCGGCTTCACGGTGGATGCCGGCCTGGCCGGCGGCGCCCCGGGCCAGCCGGCGCCCTATGTGGCCGTGGGCGCGCTGATCTGCACCTCGGTCGAGGCCTTCCAGGCCGGTTTCGGCCCGCATGCGGCCGAGATCCTGGGCGACATCCCCAACTACACCAACGCCCAGCCCACGCTGCAGATCAGCGAAGTGAAGGTCGGCTGACTGAATGGGGCACCCGGCCCCGCGGGTACGCGGGACCACCCGCCGGGCGGGCTGAGCCCGGACACAAGGCGTCCTGAGGACGGCTTGTGC
>CAYPDO010000782.1:0-2409 GCA_964409495.1 uncultured Bordetella sp. | reverse complement strand
CAGCACGTCGGCGCGTCGGCCCGCCATATCGGCCTCGGTGGGGGGATCGATCTCGAAGGTGCCCGTGCCGTGCAGCACGTGGTGGGCATAGATGGCGGTGATGGCCGGCAGGTCGGCGTCGGTGCTGGGGCGCAGTCGCAGGGCGGGGGCGGCGTGGGTCACGTGAGGGGCGCGCGGCAGGCGCGGGTTGGAGGCTGGACACCGGCACGGGCAGGCGCTGACGCACTGCCTGCCGTATGGCTTGTGCTTGCAGGTGAACCTCAGTTTATAATGCGCGGTTCTCGGCGGCGGCTGGGTACTGCATGTGCGGCGCACATGCGGCATCCGGCGTATCTACGACGCCGACACCGTGCCTCGTGCAGGCGGCACCCCAACGGGGCCGCCTGCACGGGCAACCTTGATGGTTCGGCCTTGCGTGTCTCCCTGGCTGGTCTGTCGCCAACGATTTTCCGGAAGAACATCATGGTCGTCATTCGACTGGCACGTGGCGGCGCCAAGAAGCGCCCCTTCTACAACATCGTCGTGTCCGACTCGCGCGAGCGTCGCGACGGCCGCTTCATCGAGCGCCTGGGTTTCTACAACCCGATGGCCGCCGGTGCCGAGCAGCCGCTGCGCGTGGCGATGGACCGCGTGAGCTACTGGCAAGGCGTGGGCGCGCAGATGTCGCCCACCGTCGAGCGCCTGGTCAAGCAGGCCGCCAAGGCCGTGGCCGCCCCGGCCGCTGCCGCCTGAGCCCAGGCCACAGCAGGCCGATGAGCGCCGCCCAGCCCTACGCTGGGGCCGACGAACCGGCCTTTCCCGATGACGCGATCGAAGTGGGTCGCGTGCTCGGCGCCTGGGGCGTGAAGGGCTGGATCCGCGTCCAGCCCTTTTCGCGCGATCCCAAGGCCCTGTTTTCCTCGCGCCGCTGGTTCGTGCGCCCGCCCGAGGCCTCCGGCCCGCGGCCGGTGGCCAGCGCCGCCTTGCCCGCCCTGCCGCCGCTGCTGCGCATCACGCACAGCAAGGAGCATGGCGATGGCGTGGTCGCCGCCGCCCAGGAGCTGGCTGACCGCGCTGCGGCCGAAGCCATGAAGGGCGCGCGCATCTTCATCGCGCGCTCCAGCTTCCCCACTGCCGGCGACGGCGAGTACTACTGGATCGACCTGATCGGTCTGGACGTGGTCAACCGCGACGGTGCGCTGCTGGGCCAGGTGATCGATCTGATGGACACCGGCGCGCACAGCGTGCTGCGCATCCGCCGCCCCGAGGCCACCGAGGCCACACCGCCGGCCGAGGCCGAGCGCCTGATCCCCTTCGTGGCTGCCTTCATCGACGACGTGAGCCTGGCCCATCGCCGCATCACCGTCGACTGGGGCCTGGACTACTGATCCGCCGCGGGCCGGCCTCGCCACCGCCGCCCGGCGCCCCGATGCGCTTCGACGTCGTCACGCTGTTTCCCGAGCTGTTCGCTCCGCACCTGGCCGTGTGCATCACGCGCCGCGCCTTTGAATCGGCGCAGGTGGATGTGCGCCTGTGGCCGCTGCGCGACTTTGCCGAGGGCACCTACCGCCGTGTGGACGACCGGCCCTTCGGCGGCGGCCCCGGCATGGTGATGCTGGCCGAGCCGCTGGAGCGTGCGCTGGCCGCGGTGAAGGCTCAGCGCGCGGTGCAGGCGCCGGCCCCCGATGCGGCGGCGCCAGCGGTGGTGCATTTCACGCCCACCGGCCAGCGGCTCACCCAGGCCGTGGTGCGCGCGTTTGCCGCCGGCCCGGGCGCCATCCTGCTGTGCGGGCGCTACGAGGGCATCGACCAGCGCTTTCTCGACCGCCATGTCACGCACGAGCTGAGCCTGGGCGACTTCGTGCTGTCGGGCGGCGAGCTGCCGGCGCTGGCGCTGCTGGACGCCGTGGCGCGTCTGCAGCCCGGCGTGCTGACGCCCGAATCGCACCAGCAGGACAGCTTCTCTGACGACTATCTGCTCGACTGCCCGCATTTCAGCCGCCCCGAGCTGTTGCAGCCGCCCGAGGGCGGCGCCGCGCAGCCGGTGCCTGCCGTGCTGCTGAGCGGGCACCATGCGCAGATCGCGCGCTGGCGGCGCGAGCAGCAGCTGGCTATCACCGCCCGCCGCCGGCCCGACCTGATTGCCGCGGCGCGCGCCGCCGGCCGGCTGACACCGTCCGACGAGCGCCTGCTGCGTGCGCTGGCCGACGCACAGGATGCGCCCCACACCCCACCCACCGCCAAGCCGGGCGCCGGTGGGCTATAATCATCGGCTTTTCGATCCTCTGCCGGGCAAGGCGGCCCCAAGCTGCAGCGTCCCGCCGCAGCGAACGGGGTGCCAAACGATCCAACACGGGCCACACACGCCCAGCGGATCACTCCCCCAAACCCGCCGGCACGATCGCATCTGGAGAAAACCGTGGACCTGAT
>CAYPDO010000781.1:0-2412 GCA_964409495.1 uncultured Bordetella sp. | reverse complement strand
AGCGGCCGTCGCTCCACAGCCGGTGCATCGGGTTCAGCAGGTCCAGCAGCGAGAGTTAGCGCTGCAGCGGCAGGCCGTCCCAGGTGGGCGTGCCGGTGTCCTCGAAGGGGATGTCGGGCTCGGGCCAGTTGATGTAGTCCACGCGCTGGCCATCGGCGCTGCGGCGGAAGCTGCGCACCAGGCGCTGCGGCCCGCGCTGGCCCTGCAGGTGCTCGATCAGCGCCAGCACCGGGCGCTCGCCGGCATCCAGCGTCACGATGTCCACATGGTCGAACAGGCGCGGTTCGGCCAGCTCGCGCAGCTCGGTGTTGACATAGCCGCCACCCAGCGCAAGCGTGATCTGCGGGTGCCGCGCCTTGATCGTCTGCGCAATGCGCAGCGCCGCGTACACGGCGCCGGGAAAGGGCACGCTCAGCAGCACCAGTCCGGGCCGGTGGCGTTCCACCGCGGCCAGCGCCAGGTCTTCGAGCAGGCGGTCCACCAGCGTGGGCGGCGCGGCCAGTGCCTGGGCCAGTGGCTCGAAGCTGGCCTGACTGCGCGCCAGGCTCTCGGCATAGCGCACGAACTCGAAGCGCGGGTCGGCGGCGTCCTTCACCACGTCGGCGATGTCGTTGAGGAACAGCGTGGCCAGGTGCTTGGCGCGGTCGGTCTGGCCCAGTGCGCCAAAGGCCCAGGCCATCGGATCGCCGCCCTCGGGGTCGTCATACACCTCCAGGCTGCGAAAGCGCTCGCCCTCGGGCAGAAACTCGCGCCCGGCAATGCGCTGCGCCAGGGTGCCGTCACGCCCCTGCAAAAAGCCCACCGCCGGGCCGATGGCGCTGCGGTAGCGCGCAAAGTTCGCCAGGAAGAAGGCCACGCGCGGCGTGCGCTGGCGTGGCGGCTGGGCCTCGGCCGCGGCGCGCAGCGCGTCCAAACCCTCGGCCGACAACAGCGCCAGGGCCAGGGCCAGCGCCAGGTCTTCCTGCTGCGCCGCAATGCCGCGGCTGCGCAGAAAGCCGGTGAGGTAGGCGGTGGATGGGTAGGGCGTGTTCAGCTGGGTCATCGGCGCGATGACCGACAGCACGCGCAGCGGCGGCGCCGCCGGGCCGGCGCCGGCGGCCTGCGTGGCCTGGGCTGGACCGGGGGCGACGGGTGCGGCAGCTAGAGGGGGCAGGGACATGCGGCGATTGTCCCCGCCCCGGGCGCGCCCTGCGCCGTGGCGCGTGCAGCGCCTCAGCGCGCCATGCGCGACACCTCCAGCCAGCCCACCGGCTCGGCGCGGTTGCCCCAGGCCTGGCGCACCCAGCTGGCCACGGCGGCCATCTCGTCGTCGGTGAGGAACTGCGGCGGCATGCCATGCGGCCGCGGGTGGGCCGCCGTGGCCGGCGCAAAACCGCCATGGCGCAGCGCCTGCACCAGGTTCACCGCGCCGGGCAGGTTCACGCTGCGATTGCCGGCCAGCGCCGGGTAGACACCGTCCACGCCCTCGCCCTGAGCGCCATGGCAATCAGCGCAGTGGCGGCTGTAGAGCCGGGCGCCCAGCGCGCGGCGGTCGGGCGCCAGCGGCGGTGGCGCCGGCGGCGCGGGCGGGCAGGGCAGCGTGGCCAGGTGGGCGGCAATGGCGCGCAGTTCGTCTTCGGGCCAGTGCTGGGTGCTGGTCAGCACCACCTCGGCCATCGGCCCGGCCACCGCATCGGGGCCGGCCTGGCCGCCATGCAGCAGGGCCACGAAGGCCGCGGTGCGCGCGCTGTCCGGGCTGCCGCGGCCGCTCAGGCAGGCCAGCGGCGGTGCCTGCCAGTCGCCCATCGGCATCAGCCCGCCGCGCAGCATCTCCGGCGCGATGCGCCCGCCCAGGCCGTTGCGGGCGGCATGGCATTCGGCGCAATGGCCGGGGCCGCGCACCAGCCAGGCGCCGCGCTCGGCCGTGGGCCCGGGCGGCGGTGCCGCGGCGGCCTGGGCCGGGCGGAAGTGCAGTGCGCGCCACACCGCCAGCGCCGGCTGGGTGCCGAAGGGCCAGCGCAGCGCATGCGCCGGCTGCGGCGCGGCCACCGGGGCCAGCGTGCGCAGCCAGGCGAACAGCGCGTCGCTGTCGTCACGGCCGATGTGGGTGAAGCTGGTGTACGGAAAGGCGGGCACCAGGCGACGCCCGTCGCGGCCGCGGCCATGGTGCAGCGCACGCCAGAAGTCGTCGGCCGTCCAGCGGCCCAGGCCGGTGGCGTCATCGGGCGTCAGGTTGCCGGCAAACACGCTGCCGAAGGGTGTGGCCAGCGCGCGGCCACCGGCGTAGGCCATGCCGCCCGGTGCGGTGTGGCAGCCGGCGCAGTTGGCCAGGCGCGCCAGCGCGGCACCGCGCGCCACGGTGGCGGCATCGTGCACCGCGGGGCGGGCGGCGAGCGCCGTGCCGGCCGCAGGCAGGCGGTCGATCCAGGCCAC
>CAYPDO010000780.1:0-2415 GCA_964409495.1 uncultured Bordetella sp. | reverse complement strand
ACGGCATTGACGACACCGGCCTGGTGATGGACAACGGCTCGGGCCTGAGCCGCAGTGAGCGCATCAGCGCCACGCAGATGGCCCAGGCACTGCAGGTGGCGCTGTCAGGCCGCCGCGCGAATGAACTGCTGATGAGCCTGCCGGTGGCGGGGGAAGACGGCACGATGCGGCGGCGATTGACCGACAGCCCGGCGAGAGGGGTGGCGCGGTTGAAGACGGGGACGTTGAGGAATGTGGTGGCGTTGGCGGGGGTGGTTCAGGATGCAGACGGTCATTCTTTTGCAATGGTGGCGCAAATCAACCATGACAACATGGTCCACGGACGAACCGCAATTGATTCAATCATCCATTGGATCACGCGCGAACAAGTCGGCGTTCGAACCGAAGGCGGCAGGCAAGATACGCAACAGATGTCGCACACAAATGCGAAGTTATTCTTTGCGTCCTGCATCGGCTCTCGGCGGGCTTCCATCCCGTTGATGGACGGCTCATAAACGGGAATGGAGACGCGCAGACCTCAAGTTCCACCTTGAATGGCTTCTGACCTGAGCCTAGCCCCGACGGTCGCCTCAATGATCTTGTCGCGGATTGTCTCGGCCTTGTCCTGCCTCAACACGACAACGTCCAGGTGTCGAGCGATCTGATCGAGAACTCTCTTCGATCCGAAGCTTTCATCGAGGAACTTGGAGGCCTCTCCACGGCTCGCGGATGCGGTCAGCTTCGCGACGATGTCGGGCAAGTCGAGCCGAACCTCCTGAGTGCTTTCGTCCTTGGAACGTCGACGTAGAACCTTGATCTCGATCTCAGTGCCGGGCTCGTTGAGCCTCGCGAGCTCTTCATCTGCCAGCCGTTCAATGGCGGCTGCCAAGCGCCGCAACGCGGACGCCACTAGAAACGACGAGTTGCTCATAGGCCTCCCAGAAGCTTCGAAAACTCGCGCACTACAGCCTCGATCTCTCCGACGATGTCCGAGTGCGTGTTGTTCGCGTAATAGTTAAGCACGACCGGCACAAGGTTCTGCGGCGCGTCGGCGAAGATCGTCTTGTTCTCGCGGAAGTATTTGTCCAAGGTCTTTACGCCGAGACGTTTGGTCTGGGCGATGAACTGACGCTGCGCCGCGATCGGCTGGCCGTTCATGATCTGGATCATGGTGAAGATAACGCCCAAGATTTGCGGGGAAATGGCGTCCCCCTCGTTTGGGCCGGCGTATTCGTTGAAGTCCTTCACCAGTTCCCTGACGCTGCGTTGCAGATAGTCGATCCCCAGTGTCGACAGGTAGTCGGGTTTGGCGGGGATGAGGATGTGCTCACTGGCAACGATCGCGTTCTTGGTGACGATATTGAAGTTTGGAGGGCAGTCGATCAGGACAATGTCGTAGTCGGCAACGTCGGCAATGGACGCAAGCGCCTGCCGGAGCTGTCCGTGCACCTTTAAATACTGGCGCTTCGCCGCCGTCATATTTGCGCCGCCAAGCAGCAGCGCAAGATCGAGGTCGACGTTGATCAAGCCAAGGTGCGAGCAGATCAAATCGATTTTGCCGCCATTGCCATTGGCCAGCTTTCGGTTGACCGCCTGAGGTGCGATGACGAAGTCAGTCAACTCGGGTGGCTCCTGGCCTTGGCTGACAGCGTCGAACCACGACTTGATGGTCTTGCTATCCTTATATTCGGTATCCCATTCGTCGGGAGTTACGAAGGAGAAGGTCAGGCTGGCCTGGGCGTCCGTGTCGATGAGCAAGACTTTCTTGCCGCGCCAAGCCAGTTCGCTGGCGATGTTGGCGGTGACGGTGGTTTTGCCGACTCCGCCCTTGTAGTTGATAACGGAAACGATGTGCATGTGTTCTCCCTAGTGTGGTCGATCAAATCAATGAGTCGGACTTCCCGCGTCGTCGCGCGGAAACCCCGTCATCCACTAGGCGCTTCAGGCTGCTCTGACAGCCCGAAGCGCTGGCGGGCGGGCATCTGCCTGCCGCTCCCTATTGTGCTGCTTCCCGCGCGTTTCGGGCCCGCTCGACGCGTGGGTCATATAACTGGCCCCATCCCTGGCGCTGCGCTCAACCTGGAGCAAGACGTCATTGCCGTGGCCCTAAACATCACGGAGAACTCCAATACGCCGCTCCACTTCGATTGCGTTCAGGCCTTGCATCCCGCATCGCGACAACGCGAGCGTTCTGACGGCAAGGCAACAAGTGGAGTCCGTAGTCGGTCTGGTTTCTCAGTTGCCTATTGGCTGCTTCTCCGCAACGCTTCAAAGAACAACTCCGACTGCAACCTCTCCCCCTGCACCTGCCGCGCCACCGTCCCAGCCAATCCCGCGTCCACCGGCGCCAAACCCAGCCCTGTCGACAAGGCCAGCACCTGCGCCTGGCAGGCCCGCTCCAGGTAGTACAGGTCGTCATACGCGTAGTCGATGCGC
>CAYPDO010000779.1:0-2417 GCA_964409495.1 uncultured Bordetella sp. | reverse complement strand
CTGGCTGCCGGCCTGGGCCTGGCCTCGGCACATGCCGCGCCGCTGCGCTGGGGTGCCCAGAACGACATCCTGACGCTCGATCCGCACAGCCAGAACCACGCCACCACCAACGCGATCCTGATGCACGCGTACGAGGGCCTGGTGCGCTACAACGCCAAGTACGAGGTGGAGCCGGCGCTGGCCACCAAGTGGACCTACATCACGCCCACGCAGGTGCGCTTCGAGCTGCGCAAGGGCGTGAAATTCCACGACGGCTCGCCGCTGGTGGCCGACGACGTGGTGTTCAGCTTCGGCCGCATCAAGCAGCCGCAGGGCACGATGTCGATCTACGTCACCGGCATCAGCGAGGTGAAGAAGGTTGACGAGCACACGGTCGATTTCATCCTGGCCGGTCCCAACCCGATCCTGCTGCGCAACATCGTCGACTTCTTCATCATGAGCAAGTCGTGGGCGGAGAAGAACCGCACCGCCAACGTGCAGGACTACAAGGCCAAGGAAGAGAACTACGCGTCGCGCAATGTCAACGGCACGGGCCCCTTCCGCATCCTGAGCTGGCAGCCCGAGCAGCGCGTGGCCATGGCACGCCACGATGGCTGGTGGGACAAGCGCACCAGCAACATCGACCAGGTGGTCTACACGCCGATCAAGGCCGACAGCACGCGCGTGGCCGCCCTGCTCTCGGGCGACCTGGACATGGTCACCGACGTGCCGCCGCAGGACGTGCCGCGCCTGCGCGCCGACCCCAAGCTGAAGGTCATCGACGGGCCCGAGGTGCGCACCATCTTCATCGCGCTCGACCAGCACAGCGCCGAGCTGAAGTACAGCAGCGTGAAGGGCAAGAACCCGCTGAAGGACAAGCGCGTGCGCGAGGCGCTGGACATCGCCATCGACCGCGAGGCGATCAAGCGCAACGTGATGCGCGGCATGTCGCTGCCCGCCGGCATCCTGGTGGCGCCGGGCGTCAACGGCCACACGCCCGACATCGACAAGCCGCTGAAGGTGGATCTGGCCAAGGCCAAGCAGCTGCTGGCCGACGCCGGCTATCCCAAGGGCTTCGAGTTCCAGCTGAACTGCCCGAACAACCGCTACGTCAACGACGAGAAGATCTGCCTGGCGCTGGCCTCGATGTGGGCCAAGATCGGCGTCAACACCAAGGTGGCGGCCGAGTCGATGAGCACCTTCATCCAGAAGGTGCAGAACTTCGACACCTCGGCCTACCTGCTGGGCTGGGGCGTGGCCACCTACGACGCGCAGTATTCGCTGCAGTCGCTGGTGCGCACCCGCAACACCGGAGCCGACGGCAACTTCAACTTCGGTCGCGTCAGCGATCCGGCGCTCGACAAGCTGGTCGACGCGATGAAGGTGGAGACCGACGTGGCCAAGCGCAACGCGCTGATCAAGGATGCCCTGGTGCGCACCCGTGACGAGCACCTGGTGCTGCCGCTGCACCACCAGATCCGGCCGTGGGCGATGGTCAAGGGCGTGGACACCATCCACCGCTCCGACGACCGCCCGCAGGCCCGCTTCACTTCAATGAAGTAAGGCTCTCGCGCACCACCCGGCCCGCCTGCATCAGCAGGCGGATGCCGGTGTCGGGCGCGGCCAGCATGGCCACATCCCGGATCGGGTCGCCGTCGACCAGCAGCACGTCGGCCCAGGCGCCCGGCACCAGCTCACCGATCTGGCCTTCCAGGCGCATCAGGCGCGCGGCCTCGATGGTGGCGCTCTGCAGGATCTGCACCGGTGTCTGCACGGCGCTGCGGATCGTGAACTCCTCGCTCTGGCGCACCTGCATGTGGCCCAGCAGGTCGGTGCCGAAGACCACCGGCACGCCCTCGGCCATGGCGATGCGCACGGCCTCCAGGCCGCGGCCCTTCACGCGCGCCAGCTTGTCCAACATCTCGGGCGTCCAGCCCAGGCGCACGCCCTCGTCGGCCAGCGCGGCATAGGTGGCCAGCGTGGGCACCAGGTAGGCGCCGTGGCGCTTCATCACGCGGGCGCTGGCTTCATCGAGCAGGTTGCCGTGCTCGATGGAACGCACGCCGGCCTCCACCGCCCGCGTGATCGCGCGCGGCGAGTAGGCATGGGCCATCGCATACAGGTTGGCGGCCTCGGCCTCCTCGCAGGCGGCGCGCAACTCGTCCAGCGCGAACTGCGTGCCCTCCAGCGGATCGGCCGGGCTGGAGATGCCGCCGCCGGCCATGATCTTGATCTGGTTGGCGCCGGTGCGCACCTGTTCGCGCACCGCGCGGCGCACCTCGCCCACGCCGTCGGCGATGGCGCCCAGCAGGCCCAGGCCGGCGCAGGTGCAGAACCAGTCGCGCTGGCGCACGGCGCGCGGGCGCATGTCGGCATGGCCGCCGGTCTGGCAGATCGGAAAGCCCGCGATCAGCAGGCGCGGGCCGTCGAACAGGCCC
>CAYPDO010000778.1:0-2419 GCA_964409495.1 uncultured Bordetella sp. | reverse complement strand
CGCCTGCCGGCCAACCTGCTGCAGGCCCAGCGCGACTACTTCGGCGCCCACACCTACGAGCGGGTGGACAAGCCCGCTGGCCAGGTTTTCCACACGGTGTGGCAACAAGGCTGAGTGTTGGCAACCCAGCGGCCGCCGCGGAACCGGCTTTGCCGGGCCGCTGGCGGCGCCCCAATCCGATGGGACAGGGGAGGCGCCGCAGGCGCTTCGGGGGGAACCTAGATCGGCATCGGCTGGCCGTCGTTCAGGCGCAGCCAGCCGCGGCCGATGCGGTAGATGGCCCACACGCCCAGCACCAGCAGGCCCAGCACCCAGGTGCCGAAGCCCACGATCACCAGCATCAGCGGGCCCGACACCAGGGCCACGACCAGCGCCCACAGCAGCGCGAACCAGAAGGTGCGGATCTGCCAGGCGAAGTGGGTTTCCAGCCAGGTGCCGCGCGCCTCGCCGCGTTTCACGTAGTTCAGGATCACCGCGATGATCGATGGCCAGCCGAACAGGAACGAGCCGACCACGCTGGCCGCGCCGAAGGCCCCCAGGGCCAGGCCCAGCGCATGCAGGCCGTAGCAGATCTGCACGATGCGCAGCAGGTCACGTTCGGAACCGATGGTCACGACGGGGGCGTTCATGGCAGGAGGCCCTGGGACGGGCAGGCGGTGGAGAGGAAGCCGCATCATGCCGCCACGGCCGCCGCCGCGCTGCCGTCTGCGACGCAGGCCCCGCACCGGCCGATGATCTGCCGCCTGCGGCGACAGGCTGCAGTGGGCCACCGGCCACGGCCCGGCCGGCGCCCTGGCAACACCGCGACAGCCATGCCGCGGCACGCTGCGTAGCATGCGGGCGTGAACCTGTCCGCTCCCCCACCCCTGCCGGCGCCCGATGCCCTGGCCCAGCACACGGTGGCCATCATCCAGGTGCGCAGCGTGCTGCAGGGCGCCCAGCACCTGGGGCTGGACGTGGCACCGCTGCTGGCGCGCGCCGGCATCCCGCCGGTGCTGCTGGCCGCGCCGCTGGCCCGCGTGTCGCACATGCAGTACGCGCTGCTGCTGCGCGCGCTGCGCCGCGCCACGCGCAGCGAGCTGTGGGGCCTGACCGCGCGGCCGCTGCCGGTGGGCAGCTTCGGCCAGTGCGCGGCACGCCTGGTGCACTGCGCCACGCTGGGCGAGGCGCTGCGCGCCGGTTTCGCCTTCCACCACCTGCTGATCGGCGATTTCACGGCGCGCCTGCAGTTGCAGGGCGGGCCCGGCGGGCTGGCGCGGGTGCAGATCGTGCGCCGCGCAGCCTTCAACGCGCGGCTGGATTACGCGCAGAAGGCCTTCATGCTGTTCGCCTTCGGCCTGGCCTCGTGGCTGGTGGCGCGGCGTGTGCCGCTGGTGGCGGTGGACTACACCGAGCCGGTGCCCGGCAGCGACAGCTCACGCGTGTACCAGGCGCCGATCCGCCCCGGCCAGCCGCACCTGGGATTCACGTTCGAGGCGCGCTGGCTCGATCTGCCGGTGGTGCAGAACCCGCAGAGCCTGCGCGAGTTCCTGGCGCGCGCGCCGGGCAACCTGCTGATCAAGTACCGCGATCCCGGCAGCGTCACCGAACGCATCCGCCGCCTGCTGCGCCGCCACCTGGGTGGCGAGATGCCCTCGCTGGAGACCGTGGGCGAGGCCCTGGGCCTGACGCCGCAAACCCTGCGCCGCCGCCTGCGCGACGAAGGCCGCGGCTACCAGGCGCTGAAGGACGACCTGCGCCGCGACGCCGCCATCGCGCTGCTGGCCCGGCCCGAGCTGCCGCTGATCGAGGTGGCCGCGCGCGTGGGCTTCTCCGAGGCCAGCACCTTTCACCGCGCGTTCAAGAAGTGGTGCGGCGTGGCGCCGGGCGAGTACCGGCACACGCGGCTGCAGGCCGGCGCCTGAGGCGCAGGCTTGGCGACAATCGCCGCCATGACGGCGGCGGCCGACCGGCCGCCATGCGTCCTGACCGAGGCCCGTCGAGCCCCTCATTTCCGCGAAAGAGCCCCCCATGAAGATCCTCGTGCTCAACGGCATCAACCTCAACATGTTCGGCCAGCGCGACCCGCAGCAGTACGGCACGGCCACGCTGGCGCAGATCGATGCGCAGGTGCAGGCGCTGGGCGCCGAGCTGGGTGCCGAGGTGGCCTGCTTCCAGACCAACCACGAGGGCGAGATGGTGGCGCGCATCCACGCCGCCCACGGCGACGGCACCCAGGCCGTGCTGATCAACGCCGGGGCCTGGACGCACTACAGCTACGGCATCCGCGATGCGCTGGCCATCCTGAAGGTGCCGGTCATCGAGGTGCACATGTCCAACATCCACGCGCGCGAGGCCTTCCGCCACCACTCGGTGATCGCCGGCATCGCCCGTGGCCAGATCGCCGGCTTCGGGGCCGACAGCTACCTGCTGGCGCTGC
>CAYPDO010000777.1:0-2420 GCA_964409495.1 uncultured Bordetella sp. | reverse complement strand
GATCGAGGCCCAGCTGGCACATGGGAAGTCCGGCCCGCTGGGAGCTGCCTACGACAGGGCGGAGTTCATCGAACAGCGGCGCGACATGATGAGTGCCTGGGCCGACTACCTGGACTCCTTGAAGGACTGCCGCACTCCGGGGCAGCGTCCCGCTGTGCCCTGCGAGCCCACGCGGGAGAGCACCACGGAAGTCTGATGTTTGTGTAGGCTTCCTCCGGACCGACCAGAGACGGCTCAGGTGTTGGCCCTCAAAGGTCGTTTCGGACACAGGCTGCAACAGCGTGAAGCTCGAAGGCTAGGACACTGTCTGTCGGCGCCGATCCAAATCTGAGCCACCGTGCCGACCGAATATTGAGCCAGGGGTGGAGGCCGGTCTTGAGCTGACCGGCTGTGGATAAGTGTAGGTCTTGAGCTGGTTTGTCAGGCCCTCCGAGGTTGCTTGGATCGCGCGGGGCAAGGCGCGTAGGGCGCAGCCCGTAGCGGCTTTCCCGGCGCGGCGGCTGCTCAGAACGGGTCGGTGCCCTCGGTCGGTTTCGGGCCCTTGCGCCCTTGCTCACGGGCCTTGATGCGCCGCTTGGCCTCGGCCGTGCTGCGGCTGAAGCGGATGGACTCGTTGCCGGTTTCCACGATGTGGCAGTGGTGGGTCAGGCGGTCGAGCAGCGCGGTGGTCATCTTGGCGTCGCCGAAGACGCTGGACCATTCACCGAAGTCCAGGTTGGTGGTGATCACCACGCTGGTGTGCTCGTACAACCGGCTGAGCAGGTGGAACAGCAGCGCCCCGCCGGTCTGGCTGAACGGCAGGTAGCCCAGTTCGTCCAGGATGACCAGGTCCATGCGCAGCAGGCTGGTGGCGATGCGTCCGGCCTTGCCTTGCGCCTTCTCCTGCTCCAACGCGTTGACTAGGTCGACCGTGGAGTAGAACCGCACCCGCTTGCCGTGCTTGGTGATGCCCGAGACACCGATGGCCGTGGCCAGGTGCGTCTTGCCGGTGCCCGGCCCGCCCACCAGCACCGCGTTGTGCGCGTCGTCGGTGAAGGCGGTAGTGGCCAGGGTGGCCACCAGCTTGCGGTCCACCGGCGAGACCTCGAAGTCGAAGCCAGCCAGGTCCCGGTGCACGGGGAACTTCGCTGAGTGCATCTGGTGGCTGATCGAGCGCATCGCACGGTCGGTGGTCTCGGCCTGCAGCAGATGCTCGATGAGCCAGCGCGAGGACTCGATGCCTGCGTTGCCCCCTTGCTCGACCAGATCGGCCCAGGCGCCGGCCATGCCGTGCAGACGCAGCGACTTCAACTCGACCAGCACGTCAGGCTTCATGGCCGGCCTCCACCGTGGTGTCGCCGTCGTCGGCGGCAGCACCATCGCCACGCAGGCGGTCGTAGCGGGCGGTGTCGGCCAGCGGCGGCGTGGCCACCTTCAACTGCGTGGCCGCCGTCGGTGGTGCCGGCTGCGCGTTCAGCCGCCCCAGCACGTTGACGACATGCTCCACGCTCACCTTGCCCGGTGGCCCTGTCTCCAGTGCCAGTTCCACCGCCACCACCACCGCGTCCAGCCCGGCGGTCAGCACGATGGCCAGCACCTGCGCCATCACCCGGTCGCCACCCGGGTTGCGCAGCAGCCCCCGGCGCAGCCGCTGCAGCGCCTCGGGCATGTCGGTGAACGGCGCGCCGTTGCGCAGCGCACCGGGCTTCCTCTGCAGCAGCGGGATGTAGTGCTGCCAGTCGTAGCGAGTCTCCCCGGCGTTGCTCAACCGGTCGTGCCGCGCGACCACCTTGTCATCGGCCACGATGACCACGGCAGCCGGGTACAACCGCGTGCTGACCATCTGGCCGTACAGCTCGCACGGCACCGAGTAGCGGTTGCGTGCCACCGACACCAGGCAGGTGCTCGACACTCGGGCAGGCTTCTCCACGTAGCCGTCGAACGGTGTGGGCATGGGCATCAGGTGCGCGCGCTCATGCTCGAGCATCTCGGCCACGCTGAACTGCTCGTGCTCGGGGTGGCGCACCTCCTCCCACAGCGCGCGGCACCGGTCGGCCAGCCAGGCGTTCAACTCGGTGAAGCTGCCGAACTTGAGCTTGGCCGCATCGATCCAGATGCGGCGCCGGCTGTCCTGCACGTTCTTCTCGACGACACCCTTCTCCCAACCCGAGGCCACGTTGCAGAAGTCCGGGTCGACCAGGTAGTGCGCGCACATTGACGATGCGGCCCTTGCCCTTCAAGACCCAAGTCGACCGCGGTCTTCATGTTGTCGTAGATGCCGCGGCGCGCCACGCCGCCCAGCGCCGCGAACGAGCGCGTGTGGGCATCGAACAGCATCTCGTGACCCTGGCTCGGGTAGGCCACCAGCCAGAACGCCCGCGAGGCGCACAGCTTCATGTGCGCCACCTGCACCCGGTAGTAGATGCCGCCCACCACCATCC
>CAYPDO010000776.1:0-2422 GCA_964409495.1 uncultured Bordetella sp. | reverse complement strand
GGCAGCCAGGCGGTGCCGCGCTCGGGCCGGCGGTCGGCCTGGGCCACCGGGCGCTGCACCTGGGCGCGCCCCAGGCGCGCCTGCAGGCGCTCGACCAGCCGCGCCAGGCCCTCGCGCTGGCTGCCGGGGCTGGCAAACAGCTCGCCATTGGGCACGCCGCCGGCCACCGTGTGCGTGCAGTGCAGGCTCAGCTCGAGCGTGGGCGCGGGCAGCGGCAGCCGGCCCAGGCGTTCGGCCAGCAGCACCGTCAGGTGGCCGGCATCGGCCGAGGGTTGGGCGGGGGCGATCTCGAGCTCGGTGCGGTCGGCCGGGCCACCGGGCATGCCACTGTCATGGCGGCGGTGGCGCGGCTCGTGGTGCATCACCAGCACGAAGCGCGCGGCACACACCTGGCGCGCCTGCAGCCAGGCCACCAGCCGGGCCAGCAGCACACCGGCGCCGTGCAGCACCTGGGCCGTGGTGTCAGCGCGGTGGAACAGCTCGAGCCGGCTGGCGAACTGCGCCGGCAGCGTGAGCCAGGTGTGGGCCTCGGGCGCCTGGCCGCGGGCCTGGTCCAGGTCGCGCAGCAGCACCGTGCCGAAGCGCCGCGCCAGGCCGTCGCGCGGCAGCCCGGCCAGATCGCCCACGCGGCGCAGGCCCATTGCATGCAGCGCCTCGGCAGCCAGCGCATCGGGCACCAGCAGGGCCAGCGGCAGGGCATCGAGCAAGGGCTGCAGCGCCGGCAGCTGGGTGCTGTGGGGGCCGTGCGCCAGATCGTCGCGCCAGGCCGCCAGCAGCGCCGCGCCGCGCGCGGTGGGCGCGGTGGCGATGCGCAGCTGGTGGCCCAGCGGCGCCAGCTGCGCGCGCAGCCGCGCCAGCAACGCCGCCAAGCCGCCGTGGTAGCGCAGGCAGGACTGCACCTCCAGCCGCACGCCCACCAGCGCCGCGCAGGCCGCCGGCTGCGGCGGCGCCGGCGCGGCCTCGCTGGCGCCGGGCCGCCAGTCGGCCGGCGTGGCCCAGCTCACCGACGGGCTGAAGGCCAGCGCCACATGGGCCACGGCGCGCAGGGCCTCGGCATCGCGCCGGGCATCGGCCTGGCCCAGCTGCAGATCGGGCGCCAGCGCCAGCGCGGTGGCGCGGGTCATGCCCGGCTGCACGCCACGCGCCAGCGCCGCGGCATCGGCCTGGGCGATGCGCTGCGGCCCCGGCGCCGTGCCGGCAGCGTGCGCCGCGCTCAGCAGTGCGCGTGGACAGGGCGGCGGCGCGGGGGCACCGCCGGCCGCCAGCCCGGCCTGCCATGATTCCAGCGACAGGGCCGGCAGATGCAGGGCCACCCACAGCATGACGGTCTCGGATCGGTGGCGACAGGGCGCGCGGGCACCGGCAGCAGCAGCAACGCGGCAGCGGCCGGCAGGCCGTCACCAGGACCAGGCCCCGACCCGGCCACTGGCACCGGCGCGGCGCACGGCCTCGGCGCTGTGCACCGCCCCCTGCACGGCCTGCTGGGCCAGCGCGCGCGCCTGCTGGTGCGGCGTGAGCACCGAGGGCAGCACCAGGCGCAGCGGCTCGGCCAGCGGCGGGCCGCGGCGCTTGATCAGGCGCAGCACCAGCCCGTCCACGCCATGGGGCTGCAGCAGCAGGCGCAGCGGCGCCGGGCTGGGCCGGTGGCGCGCCTGGGCCTGCGCCTCGCGGAACAGGAACACCGGCCCGTCGTGTGCCTGGGCGGCCAGCTGCAGCCGGCGCAGTGCCTCGCTGCCCAGCCCGGCCGGCAGCCAGGCCAGCACCGCGCCCACCTGGCCGCTGCGCAGCGCCTGCTCCAGTGCCCACAGCAGGTCGGCGCTGGGCAGCAGCGGCGACAGCCCGCTGGGCGTGCGCGGCGTGCGCTGCCCCGGCCGCTGGCCGGCCCGCGAGCGCACCACCAGCCAGTGGCGGTGGTCCAGGCCCTGCTGGGCCAGCGCCCAGGCCGACAGCGTGGCCGGTGGCTCGAACAGCATGATGCAGCGCGGCCCGTCCGCCGCCACGCCGGCAGCCGCTGCGGCGCCGGCATCGCCGCCCATGCCGGGCCCTGCCGCGGCGGCAGCGCCCGTCGCCGCACCGCCGATGGCGGCCAGCGCCGGCGCCAGCAGCCGCAGCTCGCCAATGCCCGGCTGGGCCAGCAGCAGCTCGGTGAGCTCGCCATGCGGCCAGCCCTGGCCGGGCAGCTGGGCATCCAGCGTGGCAAAGCCGCTGGCGGTGACGGCCCGCCGCCCGCCGCCCACCTGGCTGGCCCGCCACAGCGCCGGATGCAGCGCACCGGGATCGGCCAGCACGCCGCGCAGCGGGCCGGCCCCCCCCGCGCGCCGCGGGCTGCGCAACACGGCGCGCAGCGGATCGGGCAGATCGGCCGGGCACGGGCCCAGCGCGTCGGGTTCACTGGCCGCGCTGTCATCGGCCTTGCCGCCGG
>CAYPDO010000775.1:0-2426 GCA_964409495.1 uncultured Bordetella sp. | reverse complement strand
TTCTTGTCGCGACAAGAAAGGACCTCGCCGGCCGGGCGAGACCGGCGGGCTGCAGGGAAACATGGGCAACACCAGCAAGCAGCACGCGCAACCAGACCAGCCCAAGAAGCCCACGAGTCAACGATAAGACTCGATCTCCGTCACCCGGCCTGACAGCAGGTCAAACATCGCCGCCGCCCGTGCCAGGTTCGATTGCCGGTGCCGGTCCACACCGCCCATGCGCAGCCTGCGCAGACCCAGCAGGCTGCGATAGCCGAAGCGGTTGCCGCCCAGGTGCTCGATGCGCACACCCCACTGGATCTCGTGCGCGGCCAGCACCGTGAGGCCCATGAACTTCACGTCGCCCAGGCTCTCCACGCGCATTGAAAAGCCCTGCGCATCCTGCTGCGTCAGGCGCATCACGAAGGGCACCAGCGCCGACGAGCGGTTGTCGCTGTGCGCGAAATACACGTCCTGGCCGCGCCGAAGCTCGGCCACGCTGAAATCGGCGCGCGGCTTCATCGATTCGGCCGACTCGATCGCATAGGCCTCGCGGATCAGCGGCTGGCGCTGCTTGTCGGTGAAGCTCCAGTACGGCATGCCCTTGAGCATCGACACCGCGCCCACATGCGCCAGCTGGTCGTCCAGCGTGCCGGGGGCCACATAGCTGGCGCTGAGCCGGATCACCAGCACCGCATCCTGCAGGCGCAGCGGCGAGCAGTCGGGCAGCGGGCCGTCCTGGCGCCCACCACTGACCCAGCACTGGATCAGCGGCGGCTTGTCCACCGGCGGAAAAGGCGGCGGCGCGGCCTTGCCGCACTGCGGCACGGGGTCGGCACCCCAGGCGCGCGAGGGCATCGGGGCGCCGGCCGCACACACAGCCCACACGGCGCCCAGGCTGTTCAGCAAGGCTTGGCGGCGGCGCGCGTCGGGCAGGGGCATGCAGCCATCGTAGCCCAGCATGACAAGGCGATGACAGCGGATCAGCCGCCACCGGCCCCGCGGATTCCCGGCTTGTCAGCGCGCCGCGCTCATGGGCTGCCCAGGCAGAACTGCACCGGCCCCTCGGCCTTCAGCGGTCCGCCAGGCAGCGTCCCCGACAGCACCCACCACGCCCCCAGCCCGGCCCAGGCCAGGCCCCACAGCCACACGCGCCAGCGGCGCCCCGGCGGGCGCGGCGGCGGGGCAGGAGAACGGCGCGGTGGGCTGAACGGCATGCAGGCAACTCCCTCGCCCGGACATCGGCGAGACGCCCAGCCTAGCCGCTTGCAAACGCTTTCGGCATCGGCATCTCACCCGAGGCGGCGAGGCCTTGCAGGTCCGGCGTTCAACCCTTCACGCCGCCGGCGGCCAGGCCCGAGATCATCCAGCGCTGGGCCAGCAGGAACACCGCGGTGATCGGCAGGCCCGACAGGATGGCCGCGGCGGCGAAATCGCCCCAGCGGAAGTTGTGCTCGTGCACGAAGAGCTTGCTGCCCACGGCCAGCGTGAGCCGGTCCTGCTGGGTGAGCAGGATGCTGGCCACCGGGTACTCGATGATGGCGCCGATGAAGGCCAGCAGCGCCACCACCACCAGGATGGGCAGGGCCATCGGCAGCAGCACGCGGTGGAAGGTCTGCCAGGGCGTGGCGCCGTCCACGCGCGCGGCCTCCTCGATCTCGTAGGGCAGCGTGTCGTAGTAGCCCTTGATCGTCCACACATGCATGGCGATGCCGCTGGCATAGGCCAGCACCAGCGCGCCATGCGAGTTCAGCCCGAAGGCCGGAAACACCGCGCCGATGCGATCGAAGATGGCGTAGAGGGCCACCAGCGCCAGCACGGCCGGGAACATCTGCATCAGCATCAGCCCGGTGAGCAACTGGCGCCGGCCGGTGAAGCGCATGCGCGACAGGGCATAGGCCGCGGTGGTGCTGAGCAGCAGCGTGACCAGCGCCGACACTGCCGCCACCTTCACCGAGTTCCACAGCCAGCCCAGCACCGGCAGATCAGGCGCCACCACGGTGCCGTCGGGCAGGCGCACCGGAAAACCCAGCACCAGCTGCCAGTGCTCCCAGCTGATGGCGCTGGGAATCAGCGAGCCGGCGGCGAAATTGCCCGGCCGCAGCGACACCGACAGCACCACCAGAAACGGCCCCAGCACCACCGCGCACAGCGCGATGAGAAAGGCATGCGCGGCCAGCAGACGCCAGCGCCGGGATCTGGATTGCACGATGGCCATGGCGCGCCCTTGGCTGCTAGCGGCGGCCGTCGTCGGCCGCCAGTCGGGTGAAGCGCATCTGCACCAGCGTGATGCCGGCCACGATCAGGAAGATCACCGTGGAGATGGCCGCCGCCAGGCCGAACTGCTGGCCCGAATCCTGGAACGCGATGCGCCAGGTGTAGGACACCAGGATGTCGGTGGTGCCGGCCGGCAGGTCGGCATCCAGGTGGTCGGGCCGGCCGCCGGT
>CAYPDO010000774.1:0-2431 GCA_964409495.1 uncultured Bordetella sp. | reverse complement strand
GCCCGGCATCACCGGCTGGGCCCAGGTGAACGGCCTGCGCGGCGAAACCGATACGGTCGAGAAGATGCAGGCGCGCGTGGAATACGACCTGGAATACATGCGCAACTGGTCCCTGGCACTCGACTTGGTGATCATCCTGCGCACCATCAAGACCGTGCGCGGCGAAAGCAACGCCTACTGAGCCCGTGGACTGCCCACGACAAGAGGAACACCCCCGATGACAAACGCCTACTCGGGCCGGCGCCGCGCCACGGCCCTGGCGGCCCTGCTGCTGGCCGCCTGCACCGGTGCCGCCCAGGCCGAAACCAGCCCTTGGTACCTGGGCGTGTCGCAGTCTTTCACGCACGACTCCAATCTGCTGCGCCGCAACGGCGCGGCCGATGTGCCGGCCGGCTTCAAGATGGCCGACACCATCTCCAGCAGCGCGCTGCTGGGCGGGCTGGACCAGCGCTGGGGCCGCCAGCACCTCAACGCCACGGCCACGGTGCGTGCCAACCGCTTCCAGCACAACTCGCTCTACAACAACACCAGTTACGGCCTGAACGGCGCCCTCAGCTGGGAAACCGTGGGCCGGCTGTCGGGCACGCTGAAAGTGGCGTCGAACCAGAACCTGGCCAGCTTTGCCGACAGCAACGCCCAGAGCGTGCGCAACACAGAACGCACGAACCAGGTCGATGCGCTGGCGCGCCTGGGCAGCACCACGCGCCTGACGCTGGAAGCCGGCCTGGGCTGGAAGAGCCGCGACTACAGCGCATCAGCCTATGACGTGTACGACATGCGCCAGACCTACGGCAGCCTGGGTGTGAAGTGGCGCTCGAGCGACCTGCTGCAACTGGGCATTGCGCTGCGGCTGACCGAAGGCCGCTACCCGCACTTTCCGTCGGCCACCGTCAGCGGAGCGTTTGATCCCGACAGCTACAGCCGCCAGGACATCGACCTGACCGCGCTGTGGAAACCCAGCGGCGCCAGCACGCTGTCGGCCCGCGTGAGCCCCACGCGCACCCGCTACGACCGCGAGACCTCACGCAACTTCAGCAGCCTGACCGGCCAGGCGCGCTGGGACTGGGCGGCCACCGGCAAGCTGCGCGTGAACTCGCGGCTGTGGCGCGACAATGGCCAGAGCGCCGACGTGTCGGGCCTCACGCTGATCGACAGCGGCCGCACCTCCACCAGTCTGTCGGTGGGCGCCGACTACGCCCTCACCGGCAAGATCTCGCTGAACGCATCCGCCGAGCACACCCGGCGTGACCTGACGCGCACCCGGTCCATTCCGGTGCTGGGCATCAACGACGGCGGCCTCAGCATCAACGACCGCACCAACAACCTGTCGCTGGGCGCGCGCTGGGCGCCACTGCGCTCGGTGCTGGTGGGCTGCGACCTTGGCCACGAGCAGCGCTCGGGCCCCGCCAACAGCGGGCTCACCCGCCCCTACACCGCCAACACCGTGAGCTGCTATGGCCAGTTCACGATCCAGTGACATCTGTCCACCCCGCCATGCCACGCATCCTGCTCACCGGTGCCACCGGCTACATCGCCAGCCACACCTGGCTGGCGCTTCAGGCGGCCGGCTTCGAGGTCGTCGGCGTTGACGATTTCTCCAACAGCTCGCCCGAGGTGCTGACCCGGCTGCAGGCCCTGTCGGGCCAGGCTCCGGTGTTCGAGCGCGCCAGCGTCTGCGATGCCGCAGCGATGCATGCGATCTTCGCGCGCCACCGGCCCGATGCCGTGGTGCACTTCGCCGCGTTCAAGGCGGTAGGTGAATCCACCGCCAAGCCGCTGGACTACTACGGCAACAACCTCGGTGGCCTGGTCACCACCTGCCAGGCCATGCGCGCCCATGGCTGCCGGCGCATCGTGTTCTCCAGCAGCGCCACGGTGTATGGCGACCCGGCCAGCCTGCCGATCCGCGAGGACTTTGCGCTCTCGGCCACCAGCCCCTACGGCCAGACCAAGCTGATCGGCGAGACCATCCTGCGCGACTTGGGTGCGGCCGACGCTGACTGGCAGACCGCCTGCCTGCGTTACTTCAACCCGGTGGGCGCGCACGAATCCGGCCAGATCGGCGAAGACCCGCGCGGCACGCCCAACAACCTGATGCCCTATGTGGCCCAGGTGGCCGTGGGCCGGCGCGCGCGGCTCAGCGTGTTCGGCAACGACTACGACACGCCCGACGGCACCGGCGTGCGCGACTACATCCACGTGGTCGACCTGGCCGAAGGCCATGTGGCGGCGCTGCAGCGGCTGTTTGCCCAGCCGGGCTCGCTGACCGTGAACCTGGGCACCGGCCGCGGCTACAGCGTGCTGGAGCTGGTGGCGGCCTATGCCAGGGCCAGCGGCCGCGAGATCGCCTATGACATCGTGGCCCGTCGCCCCGGCGACGTGGCCGCCTGCTACGCCGACCCGTCCCTGGCGCAAGAGCTGCTGGGCTGGC
>CAYPDO010000773.1:588-2434 GCA_964409495.1 uncultured Bordetella sp. | reverse complement strand
TCATGATCGTCGCGGTCAGCGACTTCAACATGGGCGCGATGGAGAACAAGGGCCTCAACATCTTCAACACCAAGTACGTGCTGGCCAGCCCGGCCACCGCCACCGATGGCGACTTTGCCGGCATCGAGAGCGTGGTGGGCCACGAGTACTTTCACAACTGGACCGGCAACCGCATCACCTGCCGCGACTGGTTCCAGCTGAGCCTGAAGGAAGGCCTCACGGTCTACCGCGACCAGGAGTTCTCGATGGACATGGCCGGCTCGCCGTCTGCGCGCGCGGTCAAGCGCATCGACGATGTGCGCGGCCTGCGCGCGGTGCAGTTCCCCGAGGATGCCGGCCCGATGGCCCACCCGGTGCGGCCCGACCGCTACCAGGAGATCAACAACTTCTACACCGCCACCGTCTACGAGAAGGGCGCCGAGGTGGTGCGCATGATGGCCACGCAGGTGGGCCGCGAGGGCTTCCGCCGCGGCATGGACCTGTACTTCCAGCGCCACGACGGCCAGGCCGTGACCTGCGACGACTTCGCCCAGGCCATCGCCGATGCCAACCCCGGCAGCGCGCTGGCCACGCACCTGGCGCAGTTCAAGCACTGGTACGGCCAGGCCGGCACGCCGCGCCTCACGGCGCGCGGCACGCACGATGCCGCCAGCCGCCGCTTCACCCTCACGCTCACGCAAAGCGCCCTGCCCTCGCCCGGCCAGCCCGACAAGCAGCCCTGCGTGATGCCGGTGGTGATGGGCCTGATCAGCGCCGACGGCCGCGCGCTGCCGCTGCGCCTGGCCGGCGCCGACGCGGCCCACGGCACCGAGCGCACGCTGGTGCTCACGCAGGCCGAGGAAAGCTTCGTCTTCGAGGACATCGACGATGCGCCCGTGCCCTCGCTGCTGCGCGGCTTCTCGGCCCCGGTGGTGCTGGACAGCGGCCTGTACGACGGCGCGCTGATCACGCTGCTGCGCCACGACCACGACGCCTTCAACCGCTGGGAAGCCGGCCAGCGCCTGGCGCTGAACCGCCTGCTGGCCGCCCTGCCCGGCAGCGGTGAACTGCCGGCGCTGGACGAGGCCTACATCGACGCCATGCGCGCCGTGCTGCGCGACCCGGCGCTTGACCCCGCGTTCAAGGAACTGGTGCTCACGCCGCCCGGCGAAGGCTATGTGGCCGAGCAGTGCACTGAGGTCGACCCGCAGCGCATCCACCGCCTGCGCGAGGAGATGCGCTACCAGCTGGCCGCCCGCCTGCACGCCGACTGGCTGTGGGCCTGGGAGGCGCATCAGGTGCGCGAGGGCTACCGCCCCGACGCCTCGCAATCGGGCCGGCGCGCGCTGGCCAACCTGGCACTCACGATGCTGGTGCTGGATGCCGTGGCCAAGGGCGATCCCGTGTGGCCCGGCCGCGCCTACCAACGCGTGAAGGACGCCGGCCAGATGACCGACCGCCACGCCGCGCTGGTGGCCCTGATCGACGGCCATTCGCCGCTGGCCCAGGGCGCGCTGGCGCACTTCCATTCGGTGGCCGCCGGCGACGATCTGGTGCTGGACAAATGGTTTGCCGCCCAGGCCCATGGTGCCGAGCCGCTGAACGCGCCGGGCCAGGTGCTGGGCCGCGTGAAGGCGCTGCTGCAGCACCCTGACTTCTCGATGAAGAACCCCAACCGCCTGCGCGCGCTGGTGGGCAGCTTCTGCCGCGAGAACCCGGCCGCCTTCCACCGCGCCGACGCCGCCGGCTACGTGTTCTGGGCCGACCGCGTGCTCGAACTCGACGCCATCAACCCGCAGATTGCCGCCCGCATCGCCCGCGCCATGGACCGCTGGCGCGTGCTGGCCGAGCCCTACCGCAGCGCGGC
>CAYPDO010000773.1:0-578 GCA_964409495.1 uncultured Bordetella sp. | reverse complement strand
AGGCCCTGGCCCGCGTGGCCGGTTCGGCCAAGCTCTCCGACGACGTGCGCGAGATCGTCACAAAAGCATTGGAGGATTGAAAGATGAAACGCATCAGCCTGACCCAGTACCTGGTCGAGCAGCAACGTGACCGGGGCCAGATCCCGCCACCGCTGCGCCTGCTGATCGAGACCGTGGCGCGTGCGTGCAAGCGCATCGCCATCTCGGTGAACAAGGGCGCGCTGGGCGATGTGCTGGGCACCGCCGACACCGAGAACGTGCAGGGCGAGGTGCAGAAGAAGCTCGACGTCATCGCCAACGAGGTGCTGATCGAGGCCAACGTCTGGGGCGGCCACCTGGCGGCCATGGCCAGCGAGGAGATGGACACCATCTCGCTGGTGCCCGACCGCTACCCGCAGGGCGAATACCTGCTGCTGTTCGATCCGCTGGACGGCAGCAGCAACATCGACGTGAACGTGTCGATCGGCACCATCTTCTCGGTGCTGCGCAAGGTGACCAACCAGCGCGGCGTGGACGAGAGCGACTTCCTGCAGCCCGGCCGCCAGCAGGCCGCCGCCGGCTACTGCGTGTACGGCCCG
>CAYPDO010000772.1:0-2438 GCA_964409495.1 uncultured Bordetella sp. | reverse complement strand
CCAACGCCCGGCGCGGCGCGAACAGGCCCTTGCTGTCGGTGTAGCCGGCGGCCACCGGGGTGGGCAGGTTGCGGATCATGTCCTGCACGATCTCGTCGGGCGGCTCCAGGCCGAAGGCCGCGACGTTGCCGATGTTCAGCCGGATGATCTTGTGGCCCTCGTCCTCCATCTGCTTGGCCTTGTCGAGCACGGGCCCGCGGATGTCGTAGCAGACGTTGTCAAGCTTGCTGGACTTGGCGATGGGTTTCAACACGACACTCCTGGGGCGGCCGCCGGCCTGGATGGCAAAGCTGCGGCGCACGGGCTGCGATACCGCAAAACCTATAATTTTAGGGCCTGGACACCGGCCCGCCGCCGCTGCCGCTGGCCGACCGCGCCGCATCAACCACCTCATTTCGGTGCAGCCGCACTGCAGACCCCACACGTGAAATTCCAACCCGACACCCTGCCCGGCACCAATGTCGTCAACCGGCACGATGCCGGCGCCTTGTGGGTGGGCAATGTGTCCTTCGCCCACAGCGTGCTGGTGCCCTGGCGCGGCAGCGTGCTGCCCTGGGCGCCCGGCAGCCCGGCAGACCTGACCGAGGCTGATTTCGACGCCGTGCTGGCGCTGGCGCCCGAGGTGGTGATCTTCGGCAGCGGCCCGCGCCTGCAGTTCGTCAGGCCAGCACTGATGCGCGCACTGATCGACCGGCGCATTGGCGTGGAAACCATGGACACCGCCGCGGCCTGCCGCACCTACAACGTGCTGGTGGCCGAGGGCCGCTCGGTGGTGGCGGCACTGCTGTTTTCGCCCGCCGCCGGCACGGCAGGCTGAGGCTGGCGCAGTCCCGGCAGCGCCGCTGTGCACGGGCGCCCGTCACGCTTGCGGGATACCCTAGCGCGGCAGCCCGGCGCGGGCCGGGAGCGTAACTTTATAATCGGCGATTGCGCCTCATGTCAGTTCATGTCGCTCAGCGCCCCTGATGCGCCTGCCCGGCAGCCAGGCCCCCACCGTCTGATCACCCCGCCCGCTCATGACGCCTGTCCTCAACAAGCACCTGCCCGATTTCGAAGCCCTTGCCACCAGCGGCGTGAAGTTCACGCCTCAGGCATTCGCGGGGCAGGCGATCGTGCTGTATTTCTACCCCAAGGACCATACACCCGGCTGTACCACCGAGGCACTGCAATTCCGTGACAAGCACAAGGAATTCCAGAAGGCCGGCGCCGTGGTGTTCGGCGTGTCGCGCGACAACATGCTGTCGCACGAGAAGTTCCGCCAGAACCTCGAGCTGCCCTTCGAGCTGATCGCCGACACCGAAGAAAAGCTCTGCCACATGTTCGGCGTGGTCAAGAACAAGATCATGTACGGCAAGAAGGTCAAGGGCATCGAGCGCAGCACCTTCCTGATTGATGGCACCGGCGTGCTGCGTGCCGAATGGCGTGGCATCAAGGTGGCCGGTCATGTGGATGAGGTGCTCAAGGAAGTCAAGGACCTGAAGAAGACCGCCTGATCCCGTAGCCCGGTGTCCCCGTCATGGCGTGGTCACCGACAGCGGGCACGGCCTGTGCATAATGGTTTCATGCCCCTGAGTTGCGACGAGCGTCAACCAGACCTCACCCCCTGAAGGCCAGAAGCCGCACAGCCCTTTGTCTGTGCGGCTTTTTTGTTTGCACGAGACCGGATCCACCGATGCCCCTGCCCAAGCCGCCTGCCACCAAAGCCGCCGTACTCTCTTCTGTTGATTTCGAAGCGCAGGCCGCCCCCCGCACCGACCGCCAACAGCGCGTGAAGACCCGCGCCGCGCAGCCCGAGGCGGCCTCGCTCGACCTGTTCGCCGGCGCCACCGAGGTGCCCGCGCCCAAGTCGGCGGCCAAGACGACGGCCAAGGCCAGGCCGGCATCCGAGGCCCGGCCCGCACCCGCAGCGTCAGGCCCGGTGGCCCGGGCCGTCGAGGTGCCGGCACGTGAGGCCGCGCCGATCACCGCCGCAACGGCGCCGCTGGCCAACCCGGCCATCGCGCCGGTGATCGCCCACAGCGCGATGCCGGTGCAGCCGGCCGCCCGCCCGCGCCGCAAGGCCCGCGATGCCGGCCCGGCCAAGCTGTTCGTGCTCGACACCAACGTGCTGATGCACGACCCGATGAGCCTGTTCCGCTTCGAGGAACACGACGTGTTCCTGCCGATGATCACGCTGGAGGAACTCGACGGCCACAAGAAGGGCATGAGCGAGGTCGCACGCAGCGTGCGCCAGGTCAGCCGCGAACTCGACGCGCTGGCGGCCATCGCCGCGCAGAACAGTGAACACGGCCAGCTCGACCCCAAGGCCGGCATCGAACTGGCCCGGACCGGCCACCGCGAAGCCGGCGGCAAGCTCTTCTTCCAGACCACGCTGCTCGACGTGAAGCTGCCCACCAGCCTGCCCCAGGGCAAGGCCGACAACCAGATCCTGGGCGTGG
>CAYPDO010000771.1:0-2444 GCA_964409495.1 uncultured Bordetella sp. | reverse complement strand
GTGGCGCGCGACCTGCCGCTGATGCCCGAGCACGTGTTCAAGGCCGTGGGCGGCGTGCACCGGCGTGTGAAGGGCAGCTATGCCGTCATCGCGCTGATCGCGGGGCACGGGCTGCTGGCGTTCCGCGATCCCTACGGCATCCGGCCGCTGTGCTTCGGCGATGCGCTCACCGACAGCGGGCGCGAGTTCATGATCGCCAGCGAGTCGGTGGCGCTGGAGGGCACGGGCCACCGGCTGATCCGCGATCTGGCCCCCGGCGAGGCGCTGTACATCGATCTGCACGGCAAGGTCCACACGCGCCAGTGCGCCGAGGCGCCGACGCTGAACCCCTGCATCTTCGAGTACGTGTACCTGGCGCGGCCCGACAGCGTGATGGACGGCATCAGCGTCTACCAGGCGCGCCTGAACCTGGGCGAGACGCTGGCGCAGCGCGTCATCAACACCATGCCGCCGAGCGACATCGACGTCGTGATCCCCATTCCCGAGAGCAGCCGGCCCAGCGCCATGCAGCTGGCACACCGGCTGGGCAAGCCCTACCGCGAGGGCTTCGTGAAGAACCGCTACGTGGGCCGCACCTTCATCATGCCCGGGCAGGCGGTGCGCAAGAAGAGCGTGCGCCAGAAGCTCAACGCCATCGGCCTGGAGTTCCGCGGCCGCAACGTGCTGCTGGTGGACGACTCCATCGTGCGCGGCACCACCAGCAAGGAGATCGTGCAGATGGCGCGCGAGGCCGGCGCCCGCAAGGTGTTCATGGCCAGCGCCGCGCCGCCGGTGCGTTATCCCAATGTGTACGGCATCGACATGCCCACCAAGGAAGAGCTGATCGCCCATGGCCGCACCACCGAGGAGATCCGCGCCTACATCGGTGCCGACGCGCTGATCTACCAAGACCTGGAGATGATGCAGCGCGTGGTACGCCAGCTGAACCCGGCGGTCACCGGCTTCGAGGCCAGTTGCTTCGACGGCCGCTACATCACCGGGGATGTCAGCGCGGCCGATTTCGACGCCATCTCCACCCAGCGCGCCGCCGCGCGCCAGGATGACGAGGACGGCCCCGAGCGCAGCCGGCTCACCCTGCAGAACCGCAACGACACCTGAGCATGAGCGACCGTTCCAACAGCGCCGGATCGGAGGCCGCCCGCATCGCCCGCGCCAGGCTGCCCGAGGGCCTGCGCCCCGAGACCCTGGCGGTGCGCACGGCCATGGCACCCAGCCAGCATGGCGAGAACTCCGAGGCGCTGTTCCTCACCAGCGCCTTCGTGCAGCCCGACTCCGAGACCTCGGCGCGGCGCTTTGCTGACATGCAGGACTTCACCTACGCGCGCACCAGCAACCCCACGGTGCGCAGCTTCGAGCAGCGCCTGGCGGCCATGGAAGGGGCTGAAGGCGCCATTGCCACCGCCACCGGCATGAGCGCCATCCTGCTGCTGATCATGGGCCTGCTGAAGGCCGGTGACCACGTGCTGTGCTCGCGCTCGGTGTTCGGCTCCACGGTGGGCCTGTTTGCCAAGGAGTTCGGCAAGTTCGGCGTCGAGACCACGTTCGTCTCGCAGACCGATCTGGCCGAGTGGCGCGCGGCGCTCAGGCCCAGCACCCGGCTGCTGTTTGCCGAGACGCCGACCAACCCGCTCACCGAGGTCTGCGACATCGCCGCGCTGGCCGACATGGCGCACCAGGCTGGCGCGCTGCTCACGGTGGACAACACCTTCTGCTCACCGGCGCTGCAGCGCCCGCTGGCACTGGGCGCCGACCTGGTGATGCATGCAGGCACCAAATACCTCGACGGCCAGGGCCGCGTGATGGCCGGCGCGCTGTGCGGCGCCAACAAGCTGATCGTCGACGTGTTCGGCCCCACGCTGCGCACCGCCGGCATGACACTCGCGCCCTTCAACGCCTGGGTCGTGCTGAAGGGGCTGGAAACGCTGTCGCTGCGCATGAAGGCGCAGAGCGAAGCGGCGCTGCAGGTGGCACGCTGGCTGGAAGCGCACCCGGCCGTGGGCCGCGTGTACTACCCGGGCCTGGCCTCGCACCCGCAGCACGCACTGGCGATGGCGCAGCAGTCGGGCCACGGCGGCGCCGTGGTGTCGTTCGACGTGCGCGCCGGTTCGCCAGAGGCACTGCGCGAGCTGGCTTTCAAAGTGATCGACAGCACCCGTGTGCTCAGCATCGCCACCAACCTCGGCGACACCAAGACCATCATCACCCACCCCGCCACCACCTCACACGGCCGCCTCAGCGAGGCGCAGCGCCAGGCCGCCGGCATCGGCCAGGGGCTGATCCGCGTGGCCGTGGGGCTGGAACATGTCGACGACATCACCGACGATCTGCAGCGTGGCCTTTCCTTGATCGCATGACCCAGACGACCCCGGTTCGCACCCGCATCGCCCCCAGCCATGCTCCGCAGCAACAACCGCCCCGCCGCCCAACATACCCTGCGCCGTTTG
>CAYPDO010000770.1:0-2445 GCA_964409495.1 uncultured Bordetella sp. | reverse complement strand
GATTTGCCGTCCACGATCAGCCTGAAATGGGCGTCCACGATCGCTGAAATACGCAGGCAGGTGTCGCAGAAGCCTTAACTTCATCTGTCGCACTGACCCTGCTGGCCAGGCCCTCGACGAGCGGCCGGGATCGCTACCGACTCGCGTGAAAGCAGTTGGCCAGTTTAAGAAAGATCTCACTGAATCGCGTCGTGGCCGGTCTGCCCAGATGCGTCGAGCCGCCGCGGCCGTGCGCTACTGCCTTGACCCAGGCTCCCTGAAAAAGAGGCTCTTCAAGTTCGGATCGAACACGCCAGCCTGGTCTCGGAAGTCCTCCTCCATGAGGCGGTCGAAGTCGAGGCTGCCGAATTCGCGACCGACTGCAGGCATCTGGTCCCAGGCGAGATCTTCGAGCCTGCTCAAGCGAGCTCGCGTGCGGATAGCTTGACAGACTATGGGCTTCCGTTTGCGCAAAGAAGTCATCGAGGTCTCAATGATGTGCCTGCGCAATGAGCTCAATGGCTGCGTCAGCCAAGTGCTCGATCTGCTCGGCATACACAACGAGTTGCCTCCGTCGCTCCTCATTGTCGAGTCCAAGCGTCGCGACTGCACGGGCCAAGTCTCGGATCAATTCAGCTTCGCGACATCGCAGGCGTACGCCAGGGGGAAGCAGGCGTGGATCATCGTCGGTCATGGCACAAACAGGATAACGGGTACTCCGGTGTCCGGCAACTTTGCAGCGGTTGCAGCCGGTCGACGCGTACGGGCGAACTCACGCTGACCACTAGGAAGCAGTCACCGGACCTTGCGACCGAAGGGAACTCGAACGTCATCAGTACGACCTGTAGCGGCCGTAGACCCTGCGCCAGGCGGTCTGGTGCCCCCCAAAGCTCTTGAAATCAAAGGCTCATCACACTTCCGCGCCCACGTCCGAGCTAAATTGCGCTTCGCTGCGCGACCCCTGCGGCCCTTCGCTTACCTGACGCCCCGGCCGTTGGCCGGCTCACGTCCGAGGCCACAGCTGGACTATTCGGTCAGCCTCTACGGCGCCTAGGAAGAGACCGTCCGGAAACACCTCAAGACCGACGATGGCCATCAGCATGTACAGAAGCTGGTGCTTTGACTGTTGAAAGATCTCGAGCACCTTCGTCCGGTCAGGACCAGAGGGCGTTGGCGTTCCTTCCGGATGCGTATGCCAGTCTCCGACGTAGTGGAGGCCCTGCCCAAAGAGTGCATCAATCTCGCGCTGTTCTTCGCCCCTATGCGGCAGGAATGAGAACCTACTACGAACTCCCTTGACGCATGTCGCTCGTTCGACGACCAAAGAACCGTCAACGAACTGGGCGAACAGCTGCCCGCCGATTTCTCGGTGGAAGCGCGTGCGCTGACGATTTGCGTCCAGCGTAGCAAGGCAGGTCGCCCCGAGATGAATCGTGATGTCTCGATGGAAGTACTTCAAGTCGGGGCCTCGAAAATCTGGCGGTCATACAGTCGTGAGAAGCCATGGCGATTGAGGCGCTCATGCCAGCCCGGCGTGAGCGAGAGCCCGTTGTCGTGGAACGAAGACGCCGGGCCTATCCAGGTTCTTACGGTCGAGCCGGCGATGCGCCCCAGCAGTGAATCCACGGCAAGCTCTCCTACAAGGGCCACACATGACAGGGCGCTGAGCGAGGAGTAAGGCTGGAAGAACGCGCCACAGGCGGGCTCCCTGGGCAGCGGCGGGGCACTCTCTCTATCGACGACGGGCTCGAGCAACAAGCCACACCCATCCACAAGGTCGGCAAGCCCAGGGCCGGCTGGGTGCCTAAAGACGGCGTGGGCGCTGACCGCAAAGGGCTCCATCCAACCGAAGATGACCGGGGCCACAATTCCCGCCTTGGACAGGCTGTCCAGATGGAGGTTGGAAGCAGCCTCAGCCGTGGCTGAGATGACGAGGTCGGCGTGGTCAAACGCTTCGGCGGCGACATCGAAGTGTTCCTCCCATGACCGGGCGAAGGCATCAACCTCGGCATCAGGGAACCGGCGCAGAATGGCATCCTTCAGCGCGAGAGCCTTGTTCCTCCCTACCGACGCTCCGTCCAGAACGTGCCTACCGACGTTGCGCCAATCGAGAATGTCATTGTCCAGTAGGGTCAGCCGACCTACGCCGGCCTGCGCCAGCTGAACCGCCAGCTGCCCGCCCAATGCGCCGCAGCCAGCCACGATGACGTGGCACGTCTCAAGAGGCGCGGCGGTACCCCCTGCTGTCCGCTCGCGCAGGAAACTTCGGAAGATTGGAACTGCCCGCCAATGCCTGAACCTGCTCGGGTTCTGGGAGAGTGCAACCACCCTTCCCGTCGCAGTTCTTGGTTTCGGTCGGAAGCCGTGGATGCCTGGCGCTCGCGCGCCAGGTAGGCGCACTGTGTGCGAGGGGTGAGCGTCTGGCCGTCCCATCTTGAACGTCACCTATGCGCCTCGGACGATGGT
>CAYPDO010000769.1:0-2449 GCA_964409495.1 uncultured Bordetella sp. | reverse complement strand
CCAATGCTAGGCCTGGCCGCCCGTGCCCGGGCTGCCCGCGCCGGGGCCATGGGTGTGAACGGCGGTTTGCGGGCCCCGAGTGGCGCCCGCGCGCCGGCGGCCCCGCGCGTTCAGCCCAGCGCCGCCTGCGCCGCCGCCAGCCGCGCCAGGATCGCGCCTTCACGCGCGAAGCGGTCGGCCTCTACCGCGTGGCCGGTGGCCGCGTGGCGCCGCTGATGCTGCGCGTGGGCTGCGCGGCTGGGCGCGGCGGAGCTGTAGGCGCCGACGGCCGGCGCGGCTCAGCCGCCTGCTCCGGCACCCCCGGGCACCGCGGGCAGCTCGATCTGCTGGAACATCGGCAGCAGCAGCCTGCTGCCGTGTTCGCTCAGGTGGTTGTCGTCCTGGTAGAGGGCCTGTCCGTTGCGGCTGGCGTAGCAGCGCCCGTCGACGCACAACAGCCGGGTCGGATCCAGGATCCGCACGCCGCAGCGCTCGTGTGCCGCGTCCTGTGCCGCCCAGACCCAGCCATTGCGCTGCTGGTACTCGGCGATCGGCACCGACAGGTCGTCGCGCAGGCCGAAACTCAACCGGCGGGCCAGGCGCTTGGGCACATTGAAGCTCATCTCCGGAATGGGCCTCAGCACGTACACCGGGCGCTCCCTGGCAATGCGGCAGGCCTGCTCGGTGACCGCTGCTGCCAGTTCGGCCAGCACCGCAGGCGTGGTGACGGGCGAAGCGCGGCTGACATGGAAGGCCGGCGTCGGCGGCGACGTACTGCCACTGCGGTTGCCGAGCGCCGCCCCGGCGTGGCGGTTGATGATCACCACGGGAATGCGTGGGTCCGTCTGTGCAAGCGCCTGCTCGGTCCACGCGATGAACTCGGGACATCGATAGCCACTGCCGCGCTTGGCCAGATAGCCCGAAGGAGAGACTTTCAGTCCGTGTCCGTACAGGCAGCCGCTGTAGCCCCACCAGACCACTCCGGCCTGTGCTGACCGGTGTGCCTGCGAGATGGCGTCGATCACCGATCCCACATGGCTGTCGCCCACGGCGATGACACGCGGGCCCTCGCCACCGATCACACACGAGGGTGATCGGGGATCGCCATCGGGCGCGCACCGGGCCGTGTCTGGGTGCACCCGCAAGGCCTGCGCGGCCACGGCATCCACCTCAGCCGAGAACCGGCCCGAGACGCCCTGCTGCTTCCAGACTGCCACCGCTGGCAGTGCCACGAGGCCGGCGCCGAGTCCCAGGCCGACAGTCGTGAACCGCAGCCCGCGCCGGTGTAGCAGCGCCTGTGACTGCCGCTCGACCCAGGCATAGGACAGGTGCCCCGCCAGCACCGACGCTGCCAGCCCCGCAACAACGGCCCAGTGGCTCTCGCGCAGCGACAGGTATTCCAGCCCCACGGCCAGCGGCCAGTGCCAGAGGTAGATGGAGTAAGAGCGGGTGCCGATCCACTGGAACGTGGCATTCGAGGTGGCGCGCAGGTCGCCGTGGGCTGCCAGCACGGCCATTGCGCCGAGAACGGGCAGCAGGGCCCGCCAGCCAGGCCAGACGGTGTTCTTGTCGAACAGCGCAATGGCCAGCGCGATCATCACCAGTCCGGCAACTGACAGGCCCAGGCGCCGCGCCGGCGACAGAAGCTGGGGCCGGGCCCACAGCAGCACCACGGCACCGGCCGCCATCTCCCAGGCCCGGGTGTGCAGCAGAAAGAACGCAGCGCTGGGCTGATCAGGGGTGACGAGGACCGATGCCGCCAGCGATGCGAGGAGCACGGCAGACACGGCCCAGCGCAGGCCGTCGCGACCGGGCCGCAGACGCCAGCAGGTGCTCAGCAGCACTGGCCAGAGCATGTAAAACTGCCATTCCACCGACAGTGACCATGTGTGCAGCAGCCACTTTTCGTGCGCCGAGGCGTCGAAGTAGCCAGCCTCCTGCCAGAACTCGACATTCGACAGGAACGACAACGCGTACACCGCATGCGAGGCCAGCGCCTTGTAGTCGGGCGGCATCAGCACGACCCAGCCTAGCGCCAGCAGCACGGCGCACAGCACGAGTTGCGCCGGAATGATGCGGCGCGCGCGTGCGGCATAGAAGCCAGCCAGCGACAGGCGCCCGGTGTCCATGGCGCGGGCGACGATGTCCGTCATCAGGAAGCCCGAGATGACGAAGAACACGTCGACGCCGACGAACCCGCCACCGAAGCCCGGCACGCCGAAGTGGTAGCAGACCACGGCGATCACCGCCCAGGCGCGCAGGCCGTTGATGTCGCTGCGAAATTCTCGGCTGCTGGCCGCTGTTGTCGTCACATCCTCAACCCGACTTCCCATCCGGCTTGAGGGTAACACCGGCCTTTTCAGGCCCAGGCCCAGGGCCGGGCCTGGCGGCCCGGCGCCGAGCCCTCAGGCCTGAAGCGCCGCCTGCGCCGCCGCCAGCCGCGCGATCGGCACGCGGAACGGCGAGCAGC
>CAYPDO010000768.1:0-2455 GCA_964409495.1 uncultured Bordetella sp. | reverse complement strand
CCACGGCCTTGCTCGAGGTGAAGGACCTCGTCGTCGAGTTCCCCACGCGCCGCGGCACGCTGCGCGCGCTGGACCACGTGAGCTTCGCGATCGCACCCGGCGAGATCCTCGGCGTGGTGGGCGAGTCGGGCGCCGGCAAGAGCCTCACCGGCGCCGCGATCATCGGCCTGCTCGAGCCGCCTGGCCGCATCGCCGGCGGCGAGATCCGCCTGCGGGGCGAGCGCATCGACACGCTGCCGCCCGACGCCATGCGCCGCATCCGCGGCAAGCGCATCGGCGCCATCTTCCAGGACCCGCTGACCTCGCTGAACCCGCTGTTCACCGTGGGCCAGCAGATCATTGAGACGGTGCAGGTGCACCTGGGCCTGGATGCCGCGGCGGCGCGCCAGCGCGCCATCCAGCTGCTGCGCGACACCGGCATTCCGGCGCCCGAACAGCGGGTGGATCACTACCCCCACCAGTTCTCGGGCGGCATGCGCCAGCGTGTGGTGATCGCGCTGGCCCTGGCGGCCGAGCCGCGGCTGATCGTGGCCGACGAACCCACCACCGCGCTCGATGTGTCGATCCAGGCGCAGATCATCGGCCTGCTGAAAAAGCTCACCAAGGACCATGGCGCCGCCGTGATGCTGGTGACCCACGACATGGGCGTGATTGCCGAGGCCTGCGACCGCGTGGCCGTGATGTATGCCGGCCGCATCGCCGAGATCGGCCCGGTGGCCGATGTCATCCACCGCCCGGCGCACCCGTACACCGTGGGCCTGATGGGCTCGATCCCGAGCATGGACCAGGACAAGGAGCGGCTGGCGCAGATCGATGGCGCGATGCCGCGGCTGAACGCCATTCCCAGCGGCTGTGCCTTCAACCCGCGCTGCCCGCAGGTGCATGGGCGCTGCCGCAGCGAGCGGCCCGAGCTGATGGGCGCCGGCGCCACACGCGCGGCCTGCTGGCTGCATGTCGGCGGTGGGCGGCCTGCCCCGCAAGGGGCCGCAGCATGACGGCGCTGGTGCAGGTCGACGGGCTGGCCAAGACCTTCGATGTCTCGGCGCCCTGGCTCAACCGCGTGGTCGAGCGCAAGCCGCGGCAGTTCGTGCATGCGGTCGATGGCGTCAGCTTCAGCATCGCACGCGGGCAGACGCTGGCCCTCGTGGGCGAATCAGGCTGTGGCAAGAGCACGGTGGCGCGCCTGCTGGTGGGCCTGTATCCGCCCAGCCGCGGCAGCGTGCAGTTCGACGGCGTGGACACGCGCCAGGCGCTGGCCGGCCCCGGTGCGCGCGCGCTGCGCCGGCGCATGCAGATGATCTTCCAGGACCCGTATGCCAGCCTGAACCCGCGCTGGGCGGTGCGCGACATCGTCGGCGAGCCGCTGCGCGAGCATGGCCTGGTCCGCGAAGACGCCGCGCTGGCCGAGCGTGTGGCCGCGCTGCTGGCCCAGGTGGGCCTGTCGGCGGCCGACATGGCGAAGTTTCCGCACCAGTTCTCGGGCGGGCAGCGCCAGCGCATCTCGATCGCGCGCGCGCTGGCCACCGAGCCCGAGTTCCTGATCTGCGACGAGCCAACCTCGGCGCTGGATGTCTCGGTGCAGGCCCAGGTGCTGAACATCATGAAGGATCTGCAGCGCCGTCGCGGCCTGACCTATCTGTTCATCTCGCACAACCTGGCCGTGGTGCACCATGTGGCCGATCAGGTGGGCGTGATGTACCTGGGCCGGCTGGTGGAGCTGGCCGGGCGCAGCGCGCTGTTCAACACGCCGCGGCATCCGTACACGCGCATGCTGCTGGACGCGATCCCCGACATCGCGATGAGCGGCCGCCAGCGCACGCCGGTGCAGGGCGAGGTGCCCAACCCGCTGAATCCGCCCAGCGGCTGCGCCTTCCATCCGCGCTGCCCGCATGCCAACGCCCGCTGCAGCAGCGAGCGGCCCGAACTGGCCGAGTTCAAGGGCATCCGCGTGGCCTGCCACGCGGTGACCGAAGGGCGCTTGTAGGCCTTTAGAGCTCGTCTCGCAACAGGTCCGAGACTTGTTCGCGGCGGCGGATCAGCGTGGCGGCACCGTGGTCCAGCATCACTTCGGCCGCGCGCGGCCGGGTGTTGTAGTTGCTGGCCATGGTCATGCCGTAGGCCCCGGCCGACAGCACGGCCAGCACATCGCCTTCGCGCACGGCCAGCGCGCGGTCGCGGCCCAGCCAGTCGCCGGATTCGCACACCGGGCCCACCACGTCCCAGGTCTGGGCCGGCAGGTCGGTGCGGGCCTGGCAGGGCTCGATGGCCATCCAGGCCTCGTACATGGCCGGGCGAACCAGGTCGTTCATCGCCGCGTCGACGATGCAGAAGTTCTTGCTGCCTTCGCTGCCGTCGCCGGGCTTGAGCACCAGCACCTCGGTCAGCAGCACCCCGGCATTGCCCACCAGCGAGCGGCCGGGCTCGAACAGCACCTCGCGGTGGCCGTGGCCGCGCG
>CAYPDO010000767.1:0-2459 GCA_964409495.1 uncultured Bordetella sp. | reverse complement strand
GGCCGACACCACCACCGTCTCGCCGGCCTTGGGCGCGATGATCTGCGTGAGGCCGTACCAGGCCGTGACGCCGGGCATGCCCACCGCGCCCAGGTAGGCGGCCAGCGGCACATGCGTCGTATCCACCTTGCGCAGCAGGCCGCGCTGGGCGGCGTCCACCACCGCGTACTGCTGCCAGCCGCCCAAGCCCACCACATGGTCGCCCACCGCGAAATGCGGGCTGCGCGAGGCCACCACCTCGCCCACCGTGCCGCCGATCATGGTCTCACCCAGCGGCTGCGGGTTGGCATAGCTCTTGGATTCGCTCATGCGGCCGCGCATGTACGGGTCCAGGCTCAGGTAGTGGTGGCGCACCAGCACCTGGCCATCGGCCAGTTCGGGCACCGGCACGGTCTCGAGGCGGAAGTTGTCGACCGTGGGCTCGGCAGCCGGGCGCGAGGCGAGCACGATGCGCTGGTTGGTGGTGTGGCTCATGGGGTGTCTCCTTCCAAGGGGTTCAAGGGGCCGCTGCCACAGCAGCCGGTGTGTCGGGTGCCGCGGGCCGCCGCTTGGCCAGCCCGCGCAGGTACTTGAAGGTGCCGCTGGCCGTGGCGCAGAGCTGGCCACGGTCGTCGAACACCTGGCCTTCGCAGAAGGCCATGGTGGCCGTGGCATGCACCAGCCGGCCCATGGCGCGCAGCTGGTGCTCGGCCGGGCGCATGAAGTTGGTCTTCATCTCGATGGTGGCCACGCCCTGGCCGGCGGCGTTGCCACTGCGCGCGGCCATGGCCATGGCCACGTCCAGCAGGGTCATCACCACGCCGCCATGGGCCACGTCCCAGGTGTTCAGGTGGCCGGCGTCGAGGTCAACCCGCAGTTCGGCCTCGCCGTCGCCATAGCGGTGCAGCGCGAAGCCCAGGGTCTCGACGAAGGGCACCTTGGCCGGAAAGTCCAGCGGCGAGGGCTTGGCGCCGGCACGGCGGCGCACCGGCGGCTTGGAATCGTTGCTGCTCATGGTGCTCATTGGGCCAGCACGGCCGTCACGCCACCGTCCACGGGGATGGTCTGGCCGGTGATGTGCTTGCCGGCATCGCTGGCCAGCAGCAATACGGTGCCCTTGAGGTCGTCGTCGTCGCCCAGGCGGCGCAGCGGCGCGCGGGCGGCCATCACCTCGGCGCCCACCTGCTCGATCATGTGGTCGGCCATCCTGCTGTGGAAGTAGCCCGGCGCGATGCCATTGACCGTGATGCCGAACTCGCCCCACTCGCAGGCCAGCGCGCGGGTGAGGTTCACCACCGCGGCCTTGCTGGTGTTGTAGGCCACCGTCTCCTGGCCCGGCGGGTTGCCGCCGAAGGCGGTCATCGACGCGATGTTGACGATGCGGCCGCGGCGACGCGGGATCATGCAGCGCTTGCCCACCTGCTGGGCGAACAGGAACACGCTGCGCACGTTCAGGTTCATCACCTTGTCCCAGCCGTCCAGCGGATGGTCTTCTGCCGGCGCGCCCCAGGCGGCGCCGGCGTTGTTGACCAGGATGTCCACATCGCCCAGGCGCTGCAGCGTCTCGTCCACGATGCGGGCGATGTGCTCGGGCTGGCCGGCATCGCCCGCCACCCAGCGTGCATCGATGCCACGCTCGGCCAGCTGGGCCACGGCTTCTTCCAGCTCATGCGTCTTGCGTGCGGTGAGCATGATCTTGGCGCCCGCCTCGCCCAGGGCCTCGGCCATCTGCAGGCCCAGACCGCGTGAGCCACCGGTGACCAGGGCCACGCGGCCGCTCAGGTCGAACAATTGCCGGATCGGCGTTCCCATGTCGTCCTTTCAACTCATTCGCGCATGCGCGAGCGCACATAGATCAGCAGCACGCCCAGCGCCGCCACCAGGCTGCCGCCGGTGACCAGCGGCTCGCCCAGCGCCAGACCATAGCGCTCGGCCGCCAGGCCGATGCACACGCCCAGCAGGCCGCCATAGATCAGTACCCACACCAGCGCTTCGACAACCGACGGTTTCATGCCTGCCAGTGTGCGCCGGCCCCAACATCCGCATCAAGCGCTCAGAACCACGCGTCGCGCATCTCGCGGCAGGCGGCCTCGCGGCGCGCCACCACGCCCAGCCAGGCGTCGATGCGCGGCAGCTCATAGGCGTAGAAGTAGCGGCAGGCCTGGGCCTTGCCCTGGGCAAAGCCTTCAGGCAGCTGCGCGCCCAGGCGGTGCACGGCCAGCGCCACGTCCAGCCACACCCAGGCCAGCACCACATGGCCGAAGGCCTGCAGATACGGCGTGGCATTGGCCAGCGCCTCTTCCGGCACGCCGGTGGACCAGGCGGCCTTGGTGGCCGCGCCCAGCTTCTGCAAGGCCGCGGCCAGCGCCGCGCCATGCTCGGCCAAGCCTGGCACCTGGCCGGCCTGCTCGATCGTGCGGTTGATCGTGCCGGCCAGCAGCGTGAGGCCCTTGCCGCCGTCCATCACCACCTTGCGGCCC
>CAYPDO010000766.1:0-2463 GCA_964409495.1 uncultured Bordetella sp. | reverse complement strand
AGGTCTTCCGCCCGGTGGCCGGCAGCGTGCTGATGCTGGGCGCCGTGGGCCAGCTTCAGTTCGAGGTGGTGGCACACCGGCTGGAGCATGAATACGGCTGCAAGGCGCGCATCAGCCCCTGCCGCTTCCAGATTGCGCGCTGGGTGACCTGCGAGACCGGCGAAGGCCCGGCCGCCGACGAGCGCGAGCTCAACCGCTTCATCGACAACAACAGCCACCGCATGGCCTACGACGCGGTGAACGCGCCCACGCTGCTGGTGGAGTATTCACCCGAGCTGCGCGCCATCGAGGCCAACTGGCCGAAGATCCGCTTCCACGCGCTGCGCGAGCATGCGGGGCTGGTGTTCCAGAAGCAGATGGAGGGCTGATCGGCGTGTTTTACAATTTCAGCCTCACAAGCTGAAACAGCAAATCGATGTTCGCCCGCACCGCCCAGGCCCGTCTGCTGCGTCTGGCGCGCGGTTTTCCGGTGGTGGTGATCACCGGGCCCAGGCAATCGGGCAAGACCACGCTGGCGCGGCAGGCCTTCGCAAACCACGCCTATGTCTCGCTGGAAGACCCCGACGTGCGCCAGCGCGTGGCGGCCGATCCGCGCGGCTTCCTGGCGGCCCAGCCGCAGGGTGTGGTGCTGGACGAGGCGCAGCGCCTGCCCGATCTGCTGTCGTACCTGCAGACCGCGGTGGATGCCGACCGCCGGCCCGGGCGCTACATCGTCACCGGCTCGCAGAACCTGCTGCTGTCGCAGGCAGTGAGCCAGAGCCTGGCCGGACGCGCCGGCTTCCTGGAGCTGCTGCCACTGTCTTACACGGAAGGCGGCTCAGTGTTCGACGCGCTGAGCCTGGATGCGCTGCTGCTGCGTGGCGCCTACCCTGCCGTGTACGCGACCGATGTCGAGCCCGCTGAATGGCATGCTGCCTATGTGGCCAGCTACCTTGAGCGCGATGTGCGCCAGGTCAGCCGCGTCACCGATCTGCTGCAGTTTCAGCGCTTCCTGCGCATCATGGCCGCGCGCTGCGGCCAGCTGCTGAACCTCAATGCCGTCGCCAACGATCTTGGCATCGCCCAGACCACGGCGCGCGATTGGCTCAGCGTGCTGGAAGCCACCTACGTGGCCTTTCGGCTGCCGCCATACCACGTGAACTTCGGCAAGCGCCTGGTCAAGACGCCCAAGCTGTACTTCCACGACACCGGCCTGGCCGCCTGGCTGCTGGGCATCACCGATGCGGCCACGCTGAACATCCACCCGATGCGCGGCGCGCTGTTCGAGAACCTGGCCGTCACCGAGTTCGTCAAGCACCTGCGCCACGGCGGCGTTGCCGGCACGCCCTACTTCTGGCGCGACAACATCGGCAACGAGGTGGACCTGCTGATCGAGCAGGCGGGCCTGCTGCAGCCGGTGGAGTTCAAGTCGGGCGCCACGTTCCAGATGGAATGGCTGAAGCCGCTGCACACCTGGCAGCGCCATGCCGCCGCAGCGGCCCAGGCCGAGCCGCTGCTGGTGTGCGGCGCGCCGGGCAACCAGCGCGTGCAGGGCGTGGGCGTGGCGCACTGGCGCGACGCGCTGCGCGCCCTGGCCGCGCCCAGCGGCTGACGCTCAGGTGCCGCAGAAGGTCTGGTAGCAGGCCGTCTGCTCGCGCGGTGCGGGCAGCGCATCGGCGTCATGGCCGGGCTGGGTGTCGAACGGCCGCTGCAGCACGGTCAGCAGTTCGTCGAAGGGGCTCAGGTCGCCGTGCTCCACGGCTGCGCTCAGCACCGCCTCCACGCGGTGGTTGCGCGGGATGTACAGCGGATTGGCGCGGCACAGCGCGGCGGCATGGCCACCGGCCGGCAGCGGCTGCTGCGCCAGGCGCGCGCGCCAGCGGGCCAGCCAGGCCGCGCGCGCGGCGGCGTCGGGCAGCAGCTGCTGCAGCCTGTGGGTTGCGGGCACGCCAGAGACCGGCGCGGCGCCTTCGGCCACCGCATCGGCCAGCGCGCGACAGGCCAGCGTGTGGTCGGCGCCCTGGGCGTGCAGCAGCGCCAGCCAGGCCTCGGCCAGCGCGCGGTCGGTCTCGTCGTGCTCATGCCCCGCCCCGGCCAGGCCCAGCTTGGTGCGCATCACCGCCAGCCAGTGGGCCGCGTACACGGTCGGGAAGGCGTCGATCACCGCGGTGGCGGCGGCCACGGCGCGGTCGGCATCGGGGTCGATCAGCGGCAGCAGGCATTCGGCCAGGCGCGCCAGGTTCCAGCGCGCAATCAGCGGCTGCTGGCCGTAGGCATATCGCCCGCCATGGTCGATCGAGCTGAACACCGCCGCCGGATCATGGTGCTCCATGAACGCGCAGGGGCCATAGTCGATGGTCTCGCCCGACAGCGTCATGTTGTCGGTGTTCATCACGCCGTGGATGAAGCCCACGCCCATCCATTGCGCGATCAGCGCCGCCTGTCGCTCGGCCATCGCGCGCAGCAGGGCCAGTGCGGGCTGCT
>CAYPDO010000765.1:0-2464 GCA_964409495.1 uncultured Bordetella sp. | reverse complement strand
GGCCGAGGCCGCGCAACTGCGCAGCGCCGGCTGGGAGGCCTGGGTCTACGGCGTGCCGGCCTATTCCACGCTGGGCTGGACCAACTGGCTGGGCGGCGACCCGCTGCTCAACACCTTCGTGCGCGGCAGCGACGCCGAGCTGGCCCGACTGGTGTTCCATGAGCTGGCGCACCAGGTGGTCTACGCCGCCAACGACACCGAGTTCAACGAAAGCTACGCCACCGCGGTGGAGCGGCTGGGCCTGGCACGCTGGCAGGCCGAGGCCGGGCGCGCGCCTGAAGATCCTGCCGTGGCGCGGCGGAGGCAGGATTTTCGCCAGCTCACGCGCCGCACGCGCGCCGAGCTGCAGGCGCTGTACGCCGGCCCGGTGCCCGACACCGAGCGGCGCAGCCGCAAGGCCGAGATCCTGGCCGGCATGCGCCGCACCCATGCCGACTGGAAGGCCGGTGCCAGCCCGGCCTGGGCCGGCTTCGACGGCTACGACCCCTGGTTTGCCAACGCCAACAATGCCACGCTGGCGCTGCAGGCCAGCTACGACGGCCTGGTGCCGGCCTTCGAGCGCCTGTTCGAGCGCGAGGGCCGCGACTTCGCCCGCTTCCACGCCGCGGTGAAGCGCCTGGCCGCCTTGCCGCACGACGAGCGGCACGCGACACTGCGCGCCCTCATGCCGTGATCCTGCGGCCCGCCTCACCCCTGATTCGTCCACCGCCGACCGGAGACCCCTGCAATGTCCGACATCCACATCCACCGCGACCATGCCCTCGGCCTGCCCAAGGCGCGTGAGGTCGCCTGGTCCTGGGCCGAGGAGGTGGAGCAGAAGTTCGACATGGAGTGCACCGTGCTGGAAGGCGACACCAGCGACACGGTGGAGTTCACGCGCAGCGGCGTGAAGGGCCGGCTGATCGTGGCCGCCGACCATTTCGAACTGGAGGCCAAGCTGGGCTTCCTGCTCGGCGCCTTCGCCAAGACCATCGAGGCCGAGATCGAGAAGAACCTCGATGGCCTGCTGGGTGCGGCCACCCAGGCCGCCAAGGTCAAGAAGACCAGGAAGTCCTGACCCGGCGAACCGCCGCGGAACCGGCCCTGCCGGGCCGCTGGCGCGCCTTGCAGGCCGAGTTGGCCCCGTCGGGTCACAAGCGCTCGCATGGCCCGCCGCCCTGGGGGGGGCGGGCGCTTCGGGGGTTACTTGAGGCTGTCGATCAGGTCGATGTACTGCTGCATGGCCGCCTTGGCGTCAGTGCCCTTCAGCGCCTCCCAGGCATCGAACTTGGCGCGGCCCACCATGTCGGTGAAGCCCGGGCGCTTGCCCTCGACATCGCCCGCGGTGGCCTGCTTGTACAGCGCGTAGATCTTGAGCAGGGTCATGTTGTCGGGCTTTTCCGGCAGGCTCTTGCTCTCGGCAACCGCGGTCTCGAACTTGGCCTTGATGTCGGGCATGGTGCTTGTCTCCAACGGGTGAAAATCGGGCTTGACGCTGTGGATCTTACCCAGCAAGGTGATCGGCCCGGAGGCCGATTTCTAGACCGGCTCACCCAGCACCAAGAACACCAGGAGACGCCCGTGTCAGACACCACCGCCCACCGCATGTCCCGCGTCGACACCGCGTGGCTGCGCATGGACAACGACGTCAACCAGATGATGATCGTGGGCGTGTGGCTGCTCGACCGGCCGCTCACGCTAGAGGCCGTGCGCGAGCGCATCGAGACCCGGCTGCTGAAGTACGCACGCTTCGGCCAGCGGGTCGAGCACGATGCGCTGGGCGCCAACTGGGTGGCCGATCCGCACTTCGACATCACGCGCCATGTGGTGCCTGAACTGCTGCCGCGCCGCGCCGGGCAAAGCGAGCGCCAGGCACTGCAGCAGCGCTGCGGCGAGCTGGCCATGACCCCGCTCGACCCCAACCGGCCGCTGTGGCAGTTCCACCTGGTCGAGCAGTATGAAGGTGGCTGCGCGGTGATCATCCGCATCCACCACTGCATTGCCGACGGCATTGCGCTGATCGCGGTGACCAACTCGATCACCGACGGTGGCGATGCGCCGCCCAGCCGCCGCAGGCGCAGCGCCGCGCACGATGAGGCGCATGAGGCCGACTGGCTGTCCGATGCGGTGGTCAAGCCGCTCACCGACCTCACGGTCAAGCTCATCGGCCTGGGCGGCACCGGCATGGCCCGCTCGATCGACATGCTGGCCCATCCGCAGCAGCCCATCGCCAGCACGATGGACATCGCCCGTGTGGGCGTGCAACTGCTCAGCGACACGGCAGCCCTGGCGCTGATGGCCGACGACGCGCCCACCTCGCTGAAGGGCCACCCGGTGGGCCGCAAGGTGGTGGCCTGGAACGAGCCGATGCCGCTGGATGTGGTCAAGGCCATCGGCCACGGCCTGAACTGCTCGGTCAACGACGTGCTGCTGGCCAGCGTGTCGGGCGCCATCGGCGGCTACCTGCGCGCCAAGGGCGAAGACC
>CAYPDO010000764.1:0-2469 GCA_964409495.1 uncultured Bordetella sp. | reverse complement strand
CGTGCCGACACGCCGAAGTTCAGCGGCACGCCGCCCACCAGGAAGCCCGGCTTCAGACCGGCCTGCTCCAGGATCCAGGCCAGCATCGCGGTGGTGGTGGTCTTGCCGTGCGTGCCGGCCACGGCCAGCACATGGCGCGGCCGCGTGGGGTGGTGCAGCACGTTCTCGGCCAGCCACTGCGGGCCGCTGATGTAGGGCGCGCCGGCATCCAGCACGGCTTCCATCAGCGCATTGCCGCGCGTGACCACGTTGCCGATGACAAAAAGGTCGGGCTGCAGCGCCAGCTGCTCGGCGCCGTAGCCCTCGACCAGCTCGATGCCCAGCGCGCGCAGCTGATCGCTCATCGGCGGGTAGACATTGGCATCGCAGCCGGTGACGCGATGGCCGGCCTCGCGGGCGATGGCGGCAATGCCGCCCATGAAGGTGCCGCAGATGCCCAGGATGTGGATGTGCATGCATCCATTCTAGGCAGCGGGGTGCCTGGCGCCGGGCGCCGGCGCTGCGGGGCAACCCGCACAGGCGCGGCGCACGTCGGCGCCCCACAATCGCGCGATGTTCGGCTGGATCGTCTCGCACCCCTGGGCCTACCCGGCGCTGGAGGCGCTGCACATCGCCGGCATCGGCCTGCTGCTGGGCAGCCTGGTGCTGCTGGAGCTGCGCATCTGGGGCCTGGGCCCGAGCCTGCCGCTGCCGGCGCTGGCGCGGCTGGCGCTGCCGGTGACGCTGGCCGGCGTCGGCCTGGCGGCTGCCAGCGGCCTGCTGATGTTTGCCGGCCAGGCGGCCGAACTGCTGGGCCAGCGCCTGTTCACGCTGAAGATGCTGCTGATCGCCGTGCTGGGCAGCAATGCGGCCCTGTTCCATGCGCGTGGCGCGTTGCAGCGCCCGGATGCCTGGGCGCGGCTGCAGACCGCGCTGTCGCTGGGGGGATGGTTGGCGGTCATCGTGCTTGGCCGCTGGCTGGGCTACGTTTGACGCCCGCATGCCAAACCACCGGGAGTGACACGATGACCGCATTGCACCGCCGCCGTCTGCTGCTGGCCGCCCCCGCACTGTGGGCCTGGCCCGCCGCCCGGGCCCACCATGGCTGGAGCAGCTTCGACCAGACGCGCCCGCTGTGGCTGGAAGGCCGCGCGCAGACGGTGAGCTGGAAGAACCCGCACGCCGAGCTGCAGCTGGCGCTGCCCGCCGCGCCGGTCTTGCCGGCCGATCTGGCCGCACGCGCGCTGCCGGCGCAGACCGCGCCGGTGGACGGCAAGGCCCTGCTGGCCGCTGCGCGCTTGCCGCGACGGCCGGATCGGCTGTGGCAGATCGAGCTGGCGCCGCTGACCCGCCTGCAGGCCTGGGGCGTGCCCGAGATCAGCGCCGGACAGGCCGTGGCCGTGCTGGGCTTTGCTTTCGCCGAGGAGAAGGGCGACGCGGTGCTGCGCGCCGAATACCTGTGGCTGGGCGGCAAGGCCTACGGCCTGCGCTCGTCACCGGCCTGAGCCTGGGTTCAGGCCAGGCCGCCCGTCGTCAGGCCAGCAGGCCCTGGCGGCCGGCCCATTCGGCGCCCGGCGCCAGGATCACCGGCGTGTCGATGGCGCCGGCCTCCACGCACAGGAAGTGCTGCCAGTCCTCGTCGGGCAGGTCGGGCAGCTCGGCGGCCTTGTCGGGCCCGGGGTTCCACACCACGGTGTCGGGCAGGCCCTCCTGGTCGATGTGCAGGCGGCCGAAGCCGCTGGCCAGCTCGAACGGGTGCTTCACCTCGCAGTACACGCGGTCGATCTCGCCGACGAAGCCGATCGGGTCGAACTCCTGGTGGCAGCGCTCGCCGTCGTTGACCATGTCTTCATAGACCAGGTCGTGCACGCCGTGCAGCCGCGCCTTCAGCAGGTCGTCGATGCGCAGGTAGCTGTGCAGTGCGGTGGTGAACTCGAAGGCACTCGTGCCGGTGTTGGTGACGGCCAGTTCCACATCCAGCTGCCTTCCGGCCACCACCAGGGTCAGCTCGGCCTCGAAGTCATGCGGCCAGATCGCGCGCGTGGCCTCGCTGCTGGCGAGCTTGAGCACGCCGATGGCCGTGCCACCGCGCTCGGCACCCTCGGACCATTGCCAGGCCATGGTGCGCGCGAAGCCATGTTTGGGCAGCGGCCCGCGCGCGGCAAACTGCGGAAAGCACACCGGGATGCCGCCACGCACTGCCTGGCCGGGGCCGGCCTCGGCCTCGGGTGACAGGTACAGGCGCTCCTCGTCGCCCGCCGGGATCCACGACACGATGTGTGCGCCATGCAGCAGCACGATGGCCTGCGCGCCATCGGGCGCCACCAGTCGCATGGCCGGCTGGCCCAGCACGGTGACCGGCTCGATCATGCGGCCACCGGCTTGTGCAGGTCGGCCAAGGCCTCGGCCGCCGCGGCCACGGTGGCGGCGATGTCGGCATCCGTGTGGGCCGCGCTGACGAAGCCGGCCTCGTACAGCGCCGGCGCCAGG
>CAYPDO010000763.1:0-2482 GCA_964409495.1 uncultured Bordetella sp. | reverse complement strand
ATTCGGCCTTCAGCGCCTTCAGGATGTCCAGGCCGTCGCGCTGCGGCATCGCGATGTCCATCAGCACCACCGGCAGCGCTGCGCGAGGCTCGGCGGCCGTGCGCGCGCGCAGCTGCGCCATCAACTCGGGGCCGCTGGCGGCCTCGCCGGCCAGGCCCAGGTCGCCGGCGTCGGCCAGCATCTGCTTCAGGCCCTGGCGCACGATCTGGTGGTCGTCGCAGATGAAGACTTGGATCATGCGCGCCCCTGGCCCGGTGCAGCCAGCGCCCGCCCGGCGCGACTCACGCTGCATCCCCCAGCGGCATCACCAGCCGCACCGTGGTGCCGGCGCCGGGCCGGCTCTCGATGCCGATGCGGCCGCCGAAATGCGCCGCGCGCTCGCGCAGGCCCATCACGCCCCAGCTGTCGCGCGCGTTCAGCGCCTCGGGCGTGGCGCCCACGCCGTCGTCGCGCACCTGCAGGTAGAGCACCGGCACCGGCGGCGCATCCACGTCGATGCGGATGGTGACCTGGCGTGCGCCGGCATGGCGGGCGATGTTGCTCAGCACCTCCTGGAAGATGCGGAACACCGCAATCGCCAGGCCGCCACCGGGCGGCGGCACATCGGCGGCGATGACCATGCGGAAGTCGACCTCGCGCTCGTCGGCACCGGCATCGCGAAACTCCTGCGCCTGCCATTCCAGCGCGGCCCACAGGCCCTGGTGATCCAGGATGCTGGGCCGCAGGTCGGTGATGATGCGACCCACTGCATCCACCGCCGTGTCCACCAGGCCGCCCATGTGGCGGCACTTGGCCTGCAGCGGCGCCTGCTGCTCGGGCTGGCCCACGCGGCGGCCCAGCCAGGCCAGGTCCATCTTCAGCGCCACCAGCAGGCTGCCGAGTTCATCGTGGATCTCGCGCGCGATGCGCTTGCGCTCGGTCTCTCGCAGCAGCTCCATGTGCGCGGCCAGCTCGCGCAGCTGCGCAGTGCGCTCGGCCACGCGCTGCTCCAGCTCGTCACGGCTGCGGCGCAGCAGCTCCTCGGCCTGCTTGCGCGCCGAGATGTCGGTGAAGGTGATCACCGCGCCGGTGACGCGGCCATCTTCCAGCACGGGATAACTGGAGTACTCGGCTGGAAAGGCGCTGCCATCGGCGCGCCAGAACACCTCGCCATCGATGCGGCAGGGCTCGCCGCGGCGGAAGGCGTGGTAGATCGGGCAGTCGCACTCGGCATACGGCCGCTGGTCGGCATGGCTGTGGTGGATCAGCGCATGCATGTTGCGGCCCAGCACCGCTTCGGGGCGCCAGCCCAGCATGTGGCAGGCGGCGCGGTTCATGAAGGTGCAGCAGCCATGCGTGTCGATGCCGTAGATCCCCTCGCCGGTGCTTTCCAGCAGCAGCGAGAGGCGGCGCGAGGCATCGCCTGCGTCGGGCAGCGTGGTTGCGGCGGTGTGGGCAGGGGCGGAGTGCACGGGCCCGGGGCAGCAAGCACCGTGCCAGTGCGTCCGGCCCGCGCGGGCCGTGCCGTGCGTGGTTCGGCCTCAGCGCCCCTGGTAGCGCGGCTCGCGCTTGTCCAGAAAGGCGCGGATGCCTTCCTGGAAATCCTCGCTCTGGCTGCTGAGCACCTGGTTGCGGTCTTCCATCGCGATGGCCGCGTCGAAGCTGGGCGCGTCGACCGTGAAGTTCAGGCAGTCCTTGGTGAGCGACAGGCCCATCGGCGTGGTGCGCAGCATGTCGGCCACCAGCGACTTCGCCTCGGTCAGCAGCTCGGGCATCTCGGCCACATGGCTCACCAGGCCCAGCGCCAGCGCGCGCTGCGCACCCAGGAAGCGGCCGGTGAGCATCAGCTCGCTGGCGACGGAGGAGCCCACCATGCGCGGCAGGAAGTAGCTCACGCCCATGTCGCAGGCCGTGAGGCCGATGCGGATGAAGGCGGCGTTGAAGCGCGCCTCGGGCGTGGCCAGGCGGATGTCACCGGCCAGCGCCAGGCCGAAGCCGCCGCCCGAGGCCGAGCCCTGCACCACGCTGATGATGGGCTGCGGGCAGCGCCGCATGGCCAGCATGATGTCGCGGATGCTGCGCTGGTGCTTGAGCACCTCGGCGGCGCCGCGGCGGCCGGCGGGTGCGCGTTCCTTCAGATCGAGCCCGGCGCAGAACACGCGGCCGGCGCCCTGCAGCACCACCACGCGGATCTCGGGCCGGTGGTAGAGCGCCTGCATGTACTCGCGCAGCGCGGTGACGAGCGTCTCGTCCATCGCGTTCAGGCGCTCGGGCCGGTTCATCGTCAGCCAGGCGACCTGGCCTTCCTCGTGGACTTGGAGAACGCTCATCGTGTGACCTGACGCTTGGGTGGAACAAGAGGCTGAGTCAGACGCAATGCGCCCGCGCAACCCAGCAGCCGCCGTGGAACCGGCTTTGCCGGGCCACTGGCGGCGCCCCCTGGGGGGAGGCGGCGCAGCCGCTTCGGGGGGGACTCATAACGACCGCGAGATGACCTCTTTCA
>CAYPDO010000762.1:0-2482 GCA_964409495.1 uncultured Bordetella sp. | reverse complement strand
ACTCGCCGTTCTCGCACTCGAAGTGCAGCGGCACGTTGTTCGCCTTCGCCACCGACAGCAGCGTGTGCGTGTCGCCCGCCACCGCGTACACGGTGACGTCCTTCTTCAGGCGCGGCGAGGTGAAGGTGACGTTGGCCATGATCGAGCCTATCGGATGATGTCGTACGAGTAGTCGGTCTTGCCCGGGATGATCGTGTTGGCATCCAGGGTTTCGAAGAACTCGTCCAGCAGCATCGTCAGCAGCCACAGCGCGCCGTTGTAGCCCCAGGTCGGGAAGCGGTGGTAGTGGTGGCGGTCGAAGATCGGGAACACCAGGCGGATCAGCGGAACGCCGGTGTCGCGCTCGAGGTACTTGCCGTAGGTGTTGCCGATCAGGAAGTCCACCGGCTCGGTGTGCAGCAGGCTGCGCATGTGCCACAGGTCGCGCTTCGGGTAGACCTTGCAGTCCTTGCCGAAGGGGCTGGCGTCGAACACCTTTTGCACCTTCGCGGCCCACTCGTCGTTGCCGTTGGTGGCCAGCACGTGGGTCGGTTCGGCACCCAGCTCCAGCAGGAACTGCGCGTAGCCGATCATCTGGTCGGGGTCACCGTACAGCGCGTACTTCTTGCCGTGCAGGTGGGCCTGGCTGTCGGCCATGGCGTCCACCAGTTGGCCGCGCTCCTTCTCGAGCGCCGCAGGCACCGGCTTGCCGGTCAGGCGGCTGATGGCCATGATGAATTCATCCGTGCCGGCCACGCCCACCGGGGCGTTCAGGGCCACCACTTCCTGGCCCTTTTCCTTGATGTACTTGATGGTCTTTTCGCAGCAGTACTCTTGGAAGACGATGGTCGCCTTGGCGTTGAGCGCCGCCTCGACCTGGGCCTTGGTGGTGCCGCCCTCGTACATGCGGAACTCGCCGTCGGTGGGCGTGTTCCACACTTCGCTCGGGTCGCAGAGGATGGTGTACTCGGCGCCGAACAGGTCGAAGATGCGGCGGATTTCCTTCATGTTGCCCACGACGAAGCCGTCGAAGCCACCGATGAAGTTGATGCTCTCGTTGGGCGTGCGCTCCAGGGCGGGGGCCGTGCCGGCCTTGCCGTCCCAGAAGTGCTTGAGCACACCCAGCAGCGCGTTGTCGTAACCCGTCACGTGGCTGCCCACGAAGGCCGGGGTGTGCGCGAAGGGCACGTCGAACTCGGCCGGGATCGAGCCCTTCTGCTTGCTGTTCTTGATGAACGCGTCCAGGTCATCGCCGATCACTTCGGCCATGCAGGTCGTGCTCACCGCGATCATGTCGGGCTTGTACAGGCTGTAGGTGTTGGCCAGGCCGTCGATCATGTTGTTCAGGCCGCCGAACACGGCGGCGTCTTCGGTCATCGACGACGACACGCAGCTGGTGGGCTCCTTGAAGTGGCGGCTGAAGTGCGAGCGGTAATACGCCACGCAGCCTTGCGAACCGTGCACGAAGCTCATGGTCTTGGCGAAGCCGTTGGCCACGTACACCGCGCCCAGCGGCTGGCAGGCCTTGGCGGGGTTCACCACCAGCGAATCGCGGGCGAAGTTCTTTTCCTTGTATTCCTTCGACTTGGTCCAGTCGCGGATCTCGGCGATCTTGTCGTCGGAATGGTTGAACTCGAACTCGGCCTTCTTGCTGCGGAAGAGTTCCTGGTACTCGGGCTCACGGAACAGCAGCTCGTGGTCGAGGATCTTGTCGGCTGATTGAGGCATGGTCTTTCTCCTGGGGCAGTGCGGGTCAGGGTGATCGGTGCGTTGCGGCGGCGCTTCTCGGTCGCTGGGTCGGCGCGGGATCGGCCCGCATGCGCCCTCACGGGCACACGCGGCACCGATCACCTCGTCGGCTCAGCTCACGCAGCCTTCTTCCACGGGGCGTTCTTGGCCAGCGCCCAGATCGGGCTGCTGATGGCCATGTCCATGTCACGGGCGAAGATGGCGAAGCCGTCATAGCCGTGGTACGGACCCGAGTAGTCCCAGCTGTGCATCTGGCGGAAGGGCACGCCCATCTTCTGGAAGACGTACTTTTCCTTGATGCCCGAGCCCACCAGATCGGGTTGCACCGCGTCGACGAGCTTCTCGAACTCGTAGCCGGTCACATCGTCATAGATCAGCGTCGCGTCCTTGACGTAGTGCGTGGTGCGCTGATAGTCGTCGTTGTGGCCGAACTCGTAGCCGGTGCCGACCACGTCCATGCCCAGGTCTTCATAGGCGCCGATCACGTGACGCGGACGCAGGCCGCCCACGTACAGCATGACCTTCTTGCCCTGCAGGCGCGGCTTGTACTTGTCGATCACGGCTTGCGTGAGCGGCTTGTACTTGGCGATCACTTCCTCGGCCTTGGCCTTGATGGTGTCGTCGAAGTGGCTGGCGATCTCGCGCAGGCTCTTCTCGATCATCGTCGGGCCGAAGAAGTTGTACTCGACCCAGGGCACACCGTACTTCTCTTCCATGTGCCGGCTGATGTAGTTCATCGAGCGGTAGCAGTGCA
>CAYPDO010000761.1:0-2489 GCA_964409495.1 uncultured Bordetella sp. | reverse complement strand
GTCGGTCAGCGCGAGCAACGTCACGGGCCCGTCGGATTGCTTCTCGATGGTTACCTGCTGGGCGAGATCGAACGCCTCGAGAAGATCGGCCTGGAGGTGCGTTCGCGCCTGTTCATCAGTGAATCGTGCCCGCTGATCCTGCCCTTCCACGTGGCGGTCGACAAGGCGCGCGAGGCGCTGCGCGAGGCCACGCCGGCGGGCAAGATCGGCACCACCGGCAAGGGCATCGGCCCGGCGTATGAAGACAAGGTGGCGCGCCGCGCGCTGCGCGTGCAGGACCTGAAGCACCCCGAGCGCTTTGCTGCCAAGCTGCGCGAACTGCTGGCGCTGCACAACGAGGCGCTGGGCGGCTACCTGAAGAGCGAGCCGCTGGAGTTTCAGCCCATCTATGACCAGGCCATGGCCGTGGCCGAGCAGCTCAAACCGATGATGGCCGACGTGGGCTACGCGCTGTACAAGGCGCACAAGGCCGGTGCCAACATCCTGTTCGAAGGCGCGCAGGGCACGCTGCTGGACATTGACCACGGCACCTACCCGTTTGTCACCAGCAGCAACTGCGTAGCCGGCAATGCCGCGGCCGGTGCCGGCGTGGGCCCGGATCTGCTGCACTACATCCTGGGCATCACCAAGGCCTACACCACGCGCGTGGGCGGCGGCCCGTTCCCCACCGAGCTAGATATCGAGGCCGTGGGCACCGTGGGCCACCACCTGTCCACCGTGGGCCAGGAGCGCGGCACCGTCACCGGGCGCGCGCGCCGCTGCGGCTGGCTGGATGCGGCGGCGCTCAAGCGCGCCATCGTCATCAACGGCGTGTCGGGCCTGTGCATCACCAAGCTCGACGTGCTCGACCAGCTGCCCGAGATCAAGGTGTGCGTGGGCTACATGCTGCGCGGCCAGGCCATCGACATCCTGCCGCTGGACGCCGACGACATCGCGGCCTGCGAGCCGGTATGGGAAAGTTTTCCGGGATGGACCGACAGCACCTTCGGCGTGACCGAATGGGACAAGCTGCCGGCCAATGCGCGCGCCTACCTGCAGCGCGTGGAGCAGCTGATCGGCGCGCCGATCGACATGGTGTCCACCGGCCCAGACCGCGAGCACACCATCCTGCTGCGCCACCCATACAAGACCTGATGGGCGGCACGGCCGCCGCACGCAGCATTCGAACGCATCACGAGGAGAACGCATGCTCACCGATGACGGCAAGCACCTGTATGTGAGTTGGGACGAGTACCACCTGCTGATCGAGCGCCTGGCGCTCAAGGTGGCGCACTCGGGCTGGGAGTTCGACCAGATCCTGTGCCTGGCGCGCGGCGGCATGCGTCCGGGCGACGTGCTGTCGCGCGTGTTCGACAAGCCGCTGGCCATCATGAGCACCAGCAGCTACCGCGCCGAGGCCGGCACCATTCAGGGCCGGCTCGACATGGCCAAGTACATCACCATGCCCAAGGGTGAGCTTGCAGGCCGTGTGCTGCTGGTGGACGACTTGTCGGACTCGGGCGTCACGCTCAAGGCCGTGGTCGAGCGCCTGCGCGGCGTTCCGGCCATCAGCGAACTGCGCAGCGCGGTGATCTGGGTGAAGGGCGTGTCGAGCTACATGCCCGACTACCATGTGGAGATGCTGCCCACCAGCCCGTGGATCCATCAGCCCTTCGAAGAGTACGACGACCTGCGCCCCGAAGGCCTGGCGAAAAAGCTGGCGATTTGAACGATCCCGCACTGCACCTGCCCACCGATGCCCAGGACGGCATCGTGGCGCAGGTGTCTGGCAAGGGATCTGACGCCTTGCCGAATCCGAAGCCGCAACATGCGGCCTTTTTCTTGACGTTTCGAAAGCCCAAAGCAAAACAGCCAGCACTTGCGTGCTGGCTGTTTGCTGGTGTTGGTGCCCAGGAGAGGACTCGAACCTCCACGGAGTTACCCGCTAGTACCTGAAACTAGTGCGTCTACCAATTCCGCCACCTGGGCTTTCAGGTCATCAACTACTGAAGCTAGCAGTATAGCGACGAATCAATGCAGAACACAAATAACCACAGTTTTAGTGCGGCTTTAATGAGCGAGGTCGAGGGCACGGTGCTGGGCCACCGCGACGGCCACGGTTTTTTGCGCCGCGACGACGGCGCGCCCGACATCTACCTGGCGCCGCAGGAGATGCGCGCCGTGCTGCACCGCGACCGCATCCGTGTGCGCGTGGTGCGCTATGACCGCAAGGGCCGACCCGAGGGCCGCGTGCTCGAGATCGTCGAGCGCCGCAAGTCGCCGATCATCGGCCGCCTGCTGCACGAGAGCGGCGCCTGGGTGGTGGCCCCCGAAGACCGCCGCTACGGCCAGGACATCCTGATCCCGAAGAACGCCACGGCCAATGCCACGGTGGGGCAGGTGGTGGCGGTGGAGCTGACCGAGCCGCCGTCGATGTACTCGCAGCCGGTGGGTCGCGTCACCGAGGTGCTGGGCGAGATCGACGATCCCGGCATGGAGATCGAGATCGC
>CAYPDO010000760.1:0-2492 GCA_964409495.1 uncultured Bordetella sp. | reverse complement strand
GCCGCGGGCCTGGTGCAGATCGGCCAGGCGCAGCTGCACGCCGCCGGGGCCGTCCATGCGGTACAGACGCGCGGCATCGTCGATGTGGATCAGCGCCAGGCCCGAGTCGTACTCGTAGTGCCCGGCGTCGAAGGTGCCGGCCACCGTGAAGGCCTTCAGCCGCGGCACCGTGCCGGCCGGCGTGACCTGCCCGCCCGGCGCCACCAGCGTGACCGAGTCGCCCGGCTGCACGCGCAGCATGCGCGCCAGCTCGACGCCCAGCACGATGTTCCAGCTGCCGGGCTGCAGCCTGGCCAGCACGCCGTCCTTGAGCTGCGCGGCCATCGGCGTGACGCCGGCCTCGCGCGCCGGATCGATGCCGCGCACGATGGCACCGCGCATCTCGTCACCACGCGCCACCAGCGACTGCACGGCGATGAAGGGCGCCGTGGCCCGCACCTGCGGATGGCGCCCGGCCAGCGCGGCCGTGGCCTGCCAGTCGTCCAGCGCCCCCCCCTGGGCATCGAAGACCTCGATGTGCGACACCACGCTGAGCATGCGGTCGGTCACCTCCTTCTGGAAGCCGTTCATCACGCTGAGCACGATGATCAGCGCCGCCACGCCCAGCGCGATGCCCAGCACCGAGACGAAGGAGATGAAGGAGATGAAGCCGTTGCGCCGCCCGGCGCGGCCGGCCCGGGTGTAGCGCCAGCCAACCTGCCACTCGTAGGGCATGGTGAAACGCGAAGTCATGGGCTGAGCATGCTACCGGAGGCGCGACCACGCCCGTGCAGGCCGACGCCGCGATAATCGCCCCCCATGCAACACGCCGTGACCCACGGTGCGGCAGGCCGCGCGCCGGGCCGCCGCCCAGCCGGCCCGCCATCGCCTCGCGGGACCGACCGACGCATCCGTCGACCGGGGGGCTGACATGCACCACCTGGTGCTGGCCTATGCCGGCGCGCTGACGCCGGCCGCCGCGCAGGCGGCGTCCACGCTCGCCCTGCCCCACCTCGAACGCCTGCTGGCGCGCCTGGCCCCCACGCACCGTGACAGCGGCGACGAGCTCTCGCTCTCGCCGCCGCATGAGCGCGCCTGGGCCACGGCCGCCGGCTGGCCGCTGGTGGATGGCCTGCTGCCACTGGCCGCCGTGGCGGCGCAGCGCGATGGCCTGGCCGTGCCGGTGACCCAGGACGACCGTGCGCCCGGCTGGGGCTTGCTGTCGCCCACGCACTGGCACTTCGGCACCGAGCGGGCCTCGCTGATGGACCCGGCCGGGCTGGCGCTCGACGACGCCGATGCGCGCGCCTTGTTCGACACGCTGGCACCGCTGTTCCATGACGACGGCTGGGCCCTGCTGTGGGGCGCGCCCACGCGCTGGTACCTGCGCCACGCCAGCCTGGCCGCGCTGCCCACCGCCTCGCTCGACCGCGTGGTGGGCCGCAACGTCGATCCCTGGCTGACCCCGCACCCCCAGGCACGGCCGTTCCGCCGCCGCCAGTCGGAGGTGCAGATGCTGCTGCACAGCCACCCGGTGAACGCCCGGCGCGAGGCGCGCGGCAAGCTGCCGGTGAACTCGATCTGGCTGTCGGGCACCGGCCGGGCGCTGGCCGGCGCCCCGCCAGCCGACTGGACCTGCGATGCGCGCCTGCGCGAGCCCGCGCTGGCCGAAGACTGGGCCGCCTGGGCCGAAGCCTGGGGCCAGCTTGATGCCGGCCCGCTGCGCGAACTGCTGGCCCGCGCCGAAGCCGGCGAAGTGGTGAGCCTGACGCTGGCCGGCGAGCGCCATGCCCAGCGCTATGAATCGCAAGCGCGCGGGCTGATGCAGCGCTGGTTCGGCGCGCGACGTGTGAACGCGGCGCCGCTGCTCGAATCCCTGTGAATCCCCCGATGAGCGACCAACCCACACTCGTGCTGCGCGACGTGCCACCGCGCGCGGCCTTCGCGCTTGAGCAGGCCGGCGTGCACCCGCTGCTGGCGCGCCTGTTCGCGGCCCGCGGCGTGCGCAGCGCCGAGGCACTGGACGACGGCCTGGCCCGGCTGCTGCCGCCGGCCACGCTGAAGGGCGCGCCCGAAGCCGCCACGCTGCTGGCCGATGCCATCGCCGCCGGCAGGCGCATCTGCATCGTGGCCGACTACGACTGCGATGGCGCCACCGCCTGCGCCGTGGCGCTGCGTGGCCTGGGCATGCTGGGCGCCGCGCCGGGCAGCCTGCAGTACGTGGTGCCCGACCGCCAGATCCACGGCTACGGCCTGACGCCCGAGATCGTGGATCTGGCCATCGCCCAGCACCGCCCCGATCTGCTGGTGACGGTGGACAACGGCATCGCCAGCAGCGCCGGCGTGGCGCATGCGCGCGCGCTGGGCCTGCAGGTGCTGGTGACCGACCACCACCTGCCGGCCGTCGACGCGCAGGGCGCCGTGCAGCTGCCCGACGCCGACGTGATCGTCAACCCCAACCAGCCGGGATGCCCATTCGAAAGCAAGGCCCTGGCCGGCGTGGGCGTGATGTT
>CAYPDO010000759.1:0-2494 GCA_964409495.1 uncultured Bordetella sp. | reverse complement strand
CGTGGCGGCGCGGCGCGCCGGCTGCGGCGGCGCCCTCCGCCGAAATCGAGCTGCGCCCCGCCGATCCCCAGCCACTGGCCGGACTCGCCTCCGCTGGCCGCCTGGCGCTCAGCGTGGAGGATGTGCACAAGCGCTTCGGCAGCCTGCAGGTGCTTCGCGGCATCGACTTCAAGGTGCGGCCGAACGAGCTGCTGAGCCTGATCGGGCCCAACGGCGCCGGCAAGACCACGCTGATGCGTTGCATCGCCGACGGCGCGGAACGCAGCTCGGGAACGGTGCGGCTCAATGACCACGACATCCGCCGCGCTCCGCCGGCCGACTGCGTCGCGCTGGGCGCCGGGCGCAAGTTCCAGAACGCCAACGTCTTCGAGTCGTTGACGGTCGCGCAGTCGATGCGTGTGTCCCGGACCCGGCTGGAACGGCCATCGCTGTGGCGCCGCGAGCGCGTGCTCGCGCTGCCGGCAGCGGCGCTCGAAGTGATGCGCGCCACCGGCCTGGACCAGCAGTTGCACGTCGCTTCACGCGACCTCTCGCACGGCATGAAGCAGGCGCTCGAACTCGCGATGGTGCTGGCGCTTGAACCCAGCGTGCTGCTGCTCGACGAGCCCACGGCCGGCCTGACCAAGGCGGAGCGCACGCTGATCGGCCGCATCCTGCTCGACCTGACGAAAAGCCACGCGCTGTGTGCGCTGCTGGTCGAACACGACCTCGATTTCGTGCACGAGATCAGCACGCGGATCATCGTGCTGCACCAGGGACAGATCGTGCTCGACGGCAGCGTCGAGGAGGTGGTGAATTCCGATCTCGTTCGCGAGATCTATGCTGGCGCGGCAGCGCCTGGAGCCCACGGATGAGCGCGGCACTCGATGTGAACGGACTCACCGCCGGCTACGGCGGGGCGATGGTGCTGCACGGCCTGGGCTTCTCGGTGCAGCCGGGCGAAATCGTGGCACTGCTGGGCAAGAACGGCATGGGCAAGAGCACGCTGCTCAAGACCATCATGGGCCTGGTGGCGGCGCACGACGGCACGGTCGCGCTGTTCGGTGAGACGGTGAGCAGGCTGCCGGCCTACCAGGTGGCACGCCACCCACTGGCCTACGCGCCGCAGGAGAAGGCCTTGTTCCAGGATCTGAGCGTGGAGCAGAACCTGCGGTTGGGCCTGAGGGACGCCGGCTCGTTCGCACGCCGTTTCGCACGCATCGCCGACGTCTTCCCGGTGCTGGCCAAGCGCCTGAAACAACGCGCTGGCACGCTCTCGGGCGGCGAACAGAAGATGCTGCTGGTCGCACGGGCACTGCTGGGCACGCCCAGGCTGATCCTGATCGACGAGATCTCCGAGGGCCTGCAACCCTCGGTCATTGAGCGCCTGGCGGCGGTGCTGAAGGCCGAGAGGGATCAGTCGGGCACCGCCATGCTGATCGTCGAGCAGAACGTCGGCTTCGCGCTGTCGATGGCCGACCGCTACCTGCTGCTCAAGCGCGGCGAGATCGTCGGCCAAGGCCAGGTCGACTCGCCCCAAGTCGTTGACCAGGTCGCAGCGCAGTTGGGCGTGTGACGAAAGGAAGCCGCACATGAGTCCAGACCAGAGCGCGAGCACACTGCGCGTCGCATGCCTGCAGATGGAACCGCGCATCGGCCACAAGGCCGACAACCTGACGCGCAGCCTGCAAGGCATCGCCGAGGCCGCGGCCGCGGGCGCGCGGCTTGTGGTTCTGCCTGAGTTGTGCAACACAGGGTACGTGTTTCAGTCGCGCGCCGAGGCCGTCGAAGCTGCCGAACCCGTGCCCGACGGTCCCAGTTGCCGGGCCTGGGCGAGCGCCGCAGCCAGGCATGGCGTGGTCGTTGTCGCCGGCATCGCCGAGCGCATTGGCGAGCGGCTGTACAACTCGGCCGCCGTACTGGGCCCCGCAGGCCATATGGGCACCTACCGCAAGAACCACCTGTGGGACGCCGAGAACCTGTTCTTCGAGCCCGGCGACCTGGGCATGCCGGTGTTCGACATCGAGGGCGGACGGTTCGCCTGCGCCATCTGCTACGACATGTGGTTCGGCGAGATCTACCGCATGGCCGCGATCGGCGGCGCCGACCTGCTGTGCGTACCGACCAACTGGGTACCGATGCGCGCCCAGCCCGACAATCTGCCGATGATGGCCAACCTGCTGGCCATGGCCGGTGCGCACACGAACGCGCTCTTCGTCGCCGCAGCCGACCGCGTCGGCATCGAACGTGGCCAGCCGTTCCTTGGCAACAGCCTGATCGTTGGGCCCGACGGCTGGCCGCTGGCGGGGCCGGCATCCCGCGACGCGGAAGAAATGCTGCTGGCCGACCTCGCGCTTTCCGAGGCACGCCGGCTGCGCGCGGTGAACGCGTTCAATCATGTGCTGCACGACCGCCGACCCCAGATATACGCGAATGTCTTGGATGCATCCTCCGCGTCCCCGTAGAAGAAACTGACTTCGTCCCATTCGTGCGGGTAAATCTGTCCCTCCTAAAA
>CAYPDO010000758.1:0-2494 GCA_964409495.1 uncultured Bordetella sp. | reverse complement strand
CCCGCCGGCAGTTCCCCCAGCATCCCGATCAGCTCATCCAGCGTGGCGTAGAACCGCTCGATGAACGCACTGCCGATGTGCGCCTCGATGGCGGCATACACCGCCTCGATCTGCGGCGCCATGGCGTCGGCCAGCGCGCGGCTGGCGTCGGTCAGGCTCACCATCACGCGGCGGGCGTCGTGCGGCAGGCGCTCGCGGCGCACCAGGCCCATGGCCTCCATGCGCGCCAGCACGCCGGCCAGGCTGGGGCTGGACAGCCGGCACACCTGGCCGATCTGGCGCGGCTCCAGCGGGCCACGCTCCAGCAGCGCACGCACGATGCGCCATTGCTGCTCGGTCACCCCATGCGCGTTCAGGATGGGCCGGAAGTTCGCCATCACGCTCTCGCGCGCATGCAGCAGCAGCAGCGGCAGGTTGCGGTGCTGGAACGTTGACATGCTCACATGTTAGCGAATAGAGTCGCTAACTTGTGAGTGATTTGTTCGGCCGCACCGTCGCGGCCTCAGCCTGCGTTTGCACACCATGTCTGCGATGACTTTCGTTCCCCTGGTGCCCAGCGGCCCGCTGCCCGGCCTGCCCGTGGCGCCCTGGCAGCTGTCGGGCCGCGTGTATGGCGCGCTGCTGAACCATGCGCCCGAGCTGGTGGCGCTGGGCGATGCCGCGCAGCTGCCACCCTACAAGGCGCCGCCGCGCGCGCCGGTGCTGCAGGTCAAACCACGCAACACGCTGGCCGGTGATGGCGCGCAGGTGCCGGTGCCGGCCGATGTGCCCGCACTGGAGATCGGCGCCTCGCTGGCCATCGTGATCGGCCGCACCGCCTGCCAGGTGGCTGAAGGCCAGGCCGCCAGCGTGATCGCCGGCCTCACCATTGCGGCCGATCTGCGCATTCCCCACGCCAGCCACTACCGCCCCGCCGTGCGCCAGCGCGCACGCGACGGCTTCTGCCCGCTGGGCCCGCGCGTGGTGGCGCTGGCCGCCCTGCCGCAGCCGGGCGGCCTGGCCGCCGCCGATGCGCTGGCGGTGCAGGTGGCCATCGGTGGTCAGCCGGCCTTCAGCGGCAGCACCGGCGAGCGCGTGCGCGGCATTGCGCGCCTGATCGCCGATGTCACCGAGTTCATGACGTTGGAAGCCGGCGATGTGCTGATGCTGGGCGTGGCCGCCCACGCCCCGCTGGCCCGCGCAGGCCAGGCGGTGGCGATCAGCATCGCGGGCATCGGCACGCTGCAGCTGTCGCTGGTGGCCGAGGCGGCTGCCGCTGGAATGCCGGCATGAGCAGCACGCCGATCAAGACCGCCCGCGTGGCCCACGCCGGCGCCGTCCACACCGCCTATCCGCACCCTGTGGGCCTGCAACTGGCCGATGGCCGCGTGCTGGCCGAGGGCGATGTGCAGTGGCTGCCGCCGTTCGAGGTGGGCACCATCGTCGCGCTGGGCTTGAACTACGCCGATCACGTGAAAGAGCTGAGCCAGGAGCTCACGCTCAGCACCAAGGACGAGCCGCTGGTGTTCCTGAAGGGCCCCGGCTCACTGCTGGGCCACCGCGGCCACACCCGGCGCCCGGCCGATGCCGCCTTCATGCACTATGAATGCGAGCTGGCCGTGGTGATCGGCCGCCCGGCCAAGAACGTGCAGAGGGCCGATGCGCTGGCCCATGTGGCCGGCTACACGGTGTGCAACGACTATGCGGTGCGCGACTACCTGGAGAACTGGTACCGCCCCAACCTGCGCGTGAAGAACCGCGATGGCGGCACCGTGCTCGGCCCCTGGCTGGTGGATGCGCGCGCGGTGCCCGATCCGCAGGCGCTGGCGCTGCGCACACGCGTCAACGGCCAGGTCACCCAGCAGGGCAGCACCCGCAACATGGTGCACAGCGTGGCCGAGCTGATCGCGTACCTCAGCAGCTTCATGACCCTGCTGCCGGGCGATGTGATCCTCACCGGCACGCCCGAGGGCGTGGTGAACGTGAATGCCGGCGATGTGGTGGCCTGCGAGATCGACGGCATCGGCACGCTGGTGAACACGCTGGTGCCTGACAGCAGCTTCGGCCGCTGAACCTGTCCGATAGCAGCCTCTCCCCGGAGCCCCCATGCGCATCCAGCACCTGATCAACGGCCAGAGCGTCGAAAGCCCCAACCACTTCGAGACCGTGAACCCCGCCACCCAAGAGGTGCTGGCCGAGGTGGCCGATGGCGGCGCCGCCGAGGTGCATGCCGCGGTGGCCGCAGCCAAGGCCGCCTTTCCGGCCTGGGCCGGCCGCCCGGCCACCGAGCGCGCCGCGCTGATGCGCAAGCTGGGCGAGCTGATCACGAAACACGTGCCCGAGATCGCCCGCACCGAGACGCAAGACACCGGCCAGACCATCAACCAGACCGGCAAGCAGTTGGTGCCGCGCGCGGCCGACAACTTTCACTACTTCGCCGAGATGTGCACGCGGGTGGATGGCCACACCTACCCCACGCCCACGCACCTGAACTACACGCTCTTCCACCCGGTGG
>CAYPDO010000757.1:0-2496 GCA_964409495.1 uncultured Bordetella sp. | reverse complement strand
CACTCGCTGCTGCAGGAGCAGATCGACGCCGGCCTGATCACGCCCGAGCAGGCCGCGTTTTCGGCCAACAAGAACCTCGTCACCCGCGCCGTGGGCGTGGAAGATACGGTGCTGCTTGAAACCCATTTGCACGAGGTGCAGCCGGGCGACGTCTACCTGATGTGCTCGGACGGCCTGTCCGACATGCTCGACGATCCGATGATCGCCCGGCTGTTGCAGACGCACGACGCACTGCCGGCGGCCGGCAAGGCCCTGATCGACGCAGCCAATGAGGCTGGTGGAAAAGATAATATTGCGTTGATACTCGTGCGGGTAGCGGGTGGTTCGGCGGCGCCCGGACGTCCGTGGTGGAAGTTCGGGCGCTGAAGCGGCGGTTCTGCAGCAACGCAGGTTCTCCATCGCCCGATTCGGGACGGATGAAAGCGTAGAAGGTCAAGCATGGGCAAGCTGGTGGTGTCTCTCGACGGGGTGGTGATCAAGGAGGTCCAGATCACCAAGGACAAGACCACGCTTGGCCGGCGACCCTACAACGACATCGTCATCGACAACCTGGCAGTCAGCGGTGAGCATGCCGTGCTGCAGATGGTGGGCAACGACGTCTTCATCGAAGACCTCAACAGCACCAACGGCACCTACATCAACGGCAAGGCGATCAAGAAGCAGCTGCTGGCGCACAACGACACGGTCGAGATCGGCAAGTACAAGATCAAGTTCCTGGTCGAGGATGGCGGCGATTTCGAGAAGACCATGATCATGCGCCCCGGCGCCTCCACCGGCGTGCCGCCTCACCCCTCGTATGCCCAGGGCGCGGCCAGCCACTCCGGCTCGCTGGGTGGGGGCATGGGCGGCGGCATGGGCAGCATGGGCGGCGGCATGTCGTCGGCAGCCGCGTCGATCAAGGTGCTGACGGGCGCCGCGGCGGGTCGCGCGGTCACGCTGACCAAGGTGGTCACCACGGTGGGCAAGCCCGGCGTGCAGGTGGCCTCGATCACCCGCCGGCCCAATGGCTATGTGCTGGCGCATGTGGAAGGCGTGCAGCGCCCCACGATCAACGGCGTGCCGATTGCCGGCGACACCGCGCCGCTGCACCATGGCGACCTGATCGAGCTGGCCGGCACTCAGATGCAGTTCGTGCAGGCCTGATCCGCCCCAGGCCACGCCGCAAGCCTCGGCGCGCGGCCGTGATCAACTTCACGCCGGCCCGCCCACCGTGCCACGCGCCTTCGCCGGCCGTGGAGAACTGACCGGCCGCACGCTTGCGCCCCTGCAGCGCGGCGGCGAGGATGCGGGCATCGCCGTCGATCGGGTCCACGACGCGCGACGGCATCGCCGGCCATGCCTTGCGCCGGCGCCTTTCGCAATCGTTCCAGCCCGCCCGGGCGGCGGCCTCGTCTTCCATGCAGATTCGCGTCCTGGGTTGCTCGGGCTCCATAGCCGCCGGCAGCCGAACCACGGCCTTCCTGCTCGATGACGACGTGCTGATCGACGCGGGAACCGGCGTGGGCGACCTGACGCTGGACGAACTGGCCGGCGTGCACGACATCCTGCTCACCCATTCGCACCTCGACCATGTGCTGGGCGTGCCGCTGCTGGCCGACAGCGTGATGCGCCGCCGCGCCGGTCAGCCGCCGATCCGCGTGCACGGCCTGCCGGCGACGCTGCAGGCACTGCGCCAGCATGTGTTCAACGGCTGCATCTGGCCCGATTTCACCTGCCTGCCTTCGGCCGAGCACCCCATCCTGAGCCTGCATCCCTTTGAGACCGGCCAGGTGCTGCAGCTGGGCCAACGCCGCATCGAGGTGCTGCCGGCCCTGCACACGGTGCCGGCCGTGGGGTTTGCCGTGCTGGCGCCGCAAGGCGCCTGGGTGTTCACCGGCGACACCGCCCCCAACGATGCCTTGTGGCGGCGCCTGCAGAGCCTGCCGGTGGCCCATCTGGTCATCGAGACCGCCTTCCGCAACGACGAACACCGCCTGGCCACGCTGAGCCGGCACCTGCACCCGGCCGCACTGGGCCGCGAACTGGCGCGCCTGGCGCCCGGCGCGCAGGTGTGGATCACCCATGTGAAGCCGGGCGAACTGGAAGCGGTGATGGCCGAGATCGCCGCGCTGGCGCCCAGGCACGCCGTGGCCCCGCTGGTGGCCGGCCAGCGCACCGTGCTGACGTGATTCGGCAGGGGTGACGAAAAACGTCAGCCCAAGACGGCCGAGGTGACACAACTTGGCACCTCGACGTGCGCAAACGTGAAGAATCACCGCGCCAAGCCTCGGTACCCCTCACTTTCGGCGTTGGCACGCGACCTGCATCGAATGGCATGTCGTTCACCCCACCGTCCGTTCCACCCCGAGGAGCCCGCACCATGAAGCGCAATCTGCAACAAGGTTTCACCCTGATCGAACTGATGATCGTGATCGCGATCGTCGGCATCCTGGCCGCCGTGGCCCTGCCGGCCTACCGTGACTACACGCTGAAGGCGCGCAATGCCGAGACGATTGC
>CAYPDO010000756.1:0-2499 GCA_964409495.1 uncultured Bordetella sp. | reverse complement strand
TGTTGTCGATGGGCACCATCTCGAACTTCACGCCGGCCGGGTTGTTCTTGTTGAACACCTCGGCCATGAACTGGAAGCTCTTGATCTGGTTGGTGCCCACCGGTGCCATCAGGCCCGACATGGGATCGACCCAGCCGATCTTCACGGTCTCGCCCTTCTGGGCGTGGGCTGCCGCCGCGCCCAGCAAGAGGGCGGTGGCGGCAGAAAGGCTGATCAGGGTCTTGGCAAAGCTCATCCGGGTCTCCTAGCGAAGTTGCACTGCAGTTGTTGCACTGCAAGCGGCGGGCGAGAAGGTAACGGATGGCATGCGCATCGGGCCTCGGGGACTACCCGAGCGCCTTGTCGCTCACGGGACAAAACATACCCATTCCACGAAGAATATTCCGCAAATCGAAAAAGCCACCCGCGAAGGGGTGGCTTTTCATAGGAGGCGATTGATTTCCGTCACGCGGATGGCAAGGCGTGATTCTTGAACTGCTCGCGCAGTTTCAGCTTCTGGATCTTGCCGGTGGCGGTGTGCGGGATCTCGTCGACAAAGACCACGTCGTCGGGGATCTGCCACTTGGCGATGCGACCGTCGAAGAAGGCCAGAAGTTCCTCGCGCGTGAGCGCCTGGCCCGGCTTGCGCACCACCACCAGCAGCGGGCGCTCGTCCCACTTCGGATGGCGTGCAGCAATGGCCGCCGCCTCGTGCACCGCCGGGTGGGCCATGGCGATGTTCTCGAGGTCGATCGAGCTGATCCACTCGCCGCCCGACTTGATCACGTCCTTGCTGCGGTCGGTGATCTGCATGAAGCCGTCGGCATCGATGGTGGCCACATCGCCGGTGGGAAACCAGCCCGGCTCGCCGTCCACCGTGACCAGCGGCGACTCGGGCTTGCCGAAGTAGCGGTCGATGACCCAGGAGCCGCGCACCACCAGGTTGCCGGCGGCCACACCGTCCCAGGGCAGCGCCTTGCCCTCGTCGTCGATGATGGCCATGTCGATGCCGTAGATCACGCGGCCCTGCTTTTCCAGCAGGCGCTGCTGGGCCTCGTGCGGCAGATCCCTGTGCTTGGCCTTGAGCTTGGACAGCGTGCCCAGCGGCGACAGCTCGGTCATGCCCCAGGCGTGGATCACCTCGACGCCATGCTCCTCCTGGAAGGCCTTCATCATCGCCGGCGGGCAGGCCGAGCCGCCGATCACCGTGCGCTTGAAGGTGCTGAACCTCAGGTTGTTGTTCTTCACGTGGGTCAGCAGGCCCAGCCACACCGTGGGCACGCCGGCGCTGAAGGTGACCTTCTCGCTCTCGAAGAGCTCGTACACGCTCTTGCCGTCCAGGTGCGGGCCGGGGAACACCAGCTTGCAGCCCACCAGCGCGGCCGAGTACGGCAGGCCCCAGGCATTGACGTGGAACATCGGCACCACCGGCAGCACCACATCCGCGGCGCTGCAGTCCATCGCATCGGGCAGCGCGGCGCCATAGGCATGCAGCACGCTGGAGCGGTGGCTGTACACCGCGCCCTTGGGGTTGCCCGTGGTGCCCGAGGTGTAGCAGATGCTCGACGCAGTGTTCTCGTCGAAGGTCGGCCACTGGTACTGGCCGTCCTCGGCCGCCACCAGTTCCTCGTAGCACAGCAGGCCGGGAATCGCCGTGCTGGCCGGCATGTGGGCGCGGTCGGTCATCAGCACGAAGTGCTTCACCGTCGTCAGGTGCGCGGCGATCTTCTCCACCAGCGGCAGGAAGGTGAGGTCAAAGCACAGCACCTTGTCCTCGGCGTCGTTGGCGATCCAGACGATCTGCTCGGGAAACAGGCGCGGGTTGATGGTGTGGCACACCAGCTCGGAGCCCGAACTGCCGTAGTAGATCTCCACATGCCGGTAGCCGTTCCAGGCCAGCGTGCCGATGCGGTCGCCCGCCACGCAGCCCAGGCGCGCAAAGGCCTGCGCCAGCTGGCGCGAGCGCCGTTCCACCTCGCCCCAGGTGCTGCGGTGCATGTCGCCCTCCACCCGTTTCGACACGATCTCGGTGTCGGCCGCATGGCGCGCGGCATGGCGGATCAGGCTCGAGATCAGCAGGGGCATCTGCATCATCTGGCCCATCAGTGCAGGCATCGGGTTCTCCTCGGATCAAGGGTGCATCGGTCGGTGGCAGGCCCGGCACCACGCCGGCCCGGGCACGGGGCGCGCACGGTAGCCGAGCGTCGGCATGCCCCTGGTCGCAGAGGCGACATGCGGGCCTGCCTACACTGGGCCAACGCCTGCGCGCTGGTCGCCGGGTGATTCTGCGCCGGCCCCGCGCCCTGCCCGACCCGGCGCGCCTAGAGGTTTCTCACGAGTTCAGGCCCTGCCCCATGAACCCCTTCGACAAGTTCGGCAAGAAAACCGCGGCCGCCGCTGCACCGCACCCGCACGACGACGCACGCTACCCGGTGCGCAAGAGCGAGGCCGAGTGGCGTGCCCAGCTCGACCCCATGCAGTTCGAGGTGGCGCGCCACGCCGCCACCGAGCGCGCCTTCA
>CAYPDO010000755.1:0-2504 GCA_964409495.1 uncultured Bordetella sp. | reverse complement strand
GCGGCAGGCCGCGCAGCTCGAAGCGGGCCAGGCTGCGGCAATCGGCCACCAGCTCACGCTCGCCCTGCACCACATGGATGGCCATCGCCGTCTGGCCGTCCTTGAAGGTGGTGAAATCCTGCGCCTTGGCCACCGGGATGGTGGTGTTGCGCTCGATGATGCGCTCGGCCAGTCCGCCCATGGTCTCGAGGCCCAGGCTGAGCGGAATCACGTCCAGCAGCAGCAGGCCGTCGGCATTGCCCGAGGCATTGCCGGCCAGCGCATGCGCCTGGATGGCCGCGCCCAGCGCCACCACCTCGTCGGGGTTCAGGTTCACCAGCGGCGGGCGGCCGAACAGCTCGCCCACCGCGGCGCGCACCGCCGGCATGCGGGTGGAGCCGCCAACCATCACCACGCCCTGCACCTCGTCCGGACTGGCGACGGGCCGCTCCCGAGCCAGACCGCCCCCCTCGGCGGGCAGCGGCGCGCCGTGGGCGCCCCCTGGGGGCCGGATCTTGACCTTGGCGTCGCGCAGCACCTTGCGCACGCCGGCCAGCGTGCGCTCGACCAGCGGGCGCGTCAGCGCGTCAAAGCGCTCGCGGCTCACGGCCACGGCGATGTCGCCGCCGGCAAGCTGGCAGCGCAGCGTGGCCTCGGGCGCATCGGTGAGCGCCTCTTTCGTGGCGCGCGCGGCCACCAGCACGGCGCGCTTGTCGTGCGCGCTGGCGGCGCTCACGCCGGCCTGGGCCAGCGCCCAGTCGGCCAGCGCACGGTCGAAGTCGTCACCGCCCAGCGCGGCATCGCCGCCGGTGGCCACCACCTCGAACACGCCGCGGTGCAGGCGCAGCAGGCTGATGTCGAAGGTGCCGCCGCCCAGGTCGTACACGGCGTAAAGGCCTTCGCTGCCGTTGTCCAGGCCGTAGGCCACGGCCGCAGCGGTGGGCTCGTTGATCAGGCGCAGCACGTTCAGGCCGGCCAGCTGGGCCGCATCCTTGGTGGCCTGGCGCTGGGCGTCGTCGAAGTAGGCCGGCACGGTGATCACCACGCCGTACAGGTCGTCGTTGAAGCTGTCCTCGGCGCGGTAGCGCAGCGTGGCCAGGATCTCGGCCGACACCTCCACCGGCGTCTTCACGCCCTGGCGGGTGGCGATGCCCACCATGCCCGGCCGGTCGACGAAGTGGTAGGGCAGCTGGCCGGCATGGGCCACATCGGCCAGGCGCCGGCCCATGAAGCGCTTGACCGAGACGATGGTGTTCTCGGGGTCCTCGGCCTGCCGGGCCAGCGCCTCGGCGCCGATCTGCCGGCCCTGGCCTTCGAGGTAGCGCACCGCCGAGGGCAGGATCACCCGGCCCTCGGCGTCGGGCAGGCATTCGGCCACGCCGTGGCGCACCGCGGCCACCAGCGAGTGCGTGGTGCCCAGGTCGATGCCCACCGCAATGCGGCGCTGGTGCGGGTCAGGCGCCTGACCGGGTTCGGAGATCTGCAGCAAGGCCATGGGCGAAGCGGGTGTTGTCGTTGTTGTCGGGGTCGTCGGCCGGCCTTGCGCCAGGCGCGGCGGGGGTCAGGCGTCCAGCGCCTCCAGGCGGCGGCCGATGTCGTCGCGGAAGCGCTTGACGAACATCAGGGCGCGCACGGTCTGCGCGGCAGCGGCGGGGTTGGCCTCGTCATCCAGTTGGCGCGCCAGCTGCGCCAGCATCGCGGTTTCCTGCGCGGCCACCTGGGTGTCGATGGCCTCCACGGCGGCGGCGCCACGGGCCTCATCGAGCGCTTCGCGCCAGGCCATCTGCTGCATCAGAAACGCCGCCGGCATCGCCGTGTTGTTCTCGGCCTCCACCGCCGTGCCGGCCAGCTCGCACAGGTAGGCACCGCGGGCCAGCGGCTCTTTCAGGCGCTGGTAGGCCTCGTTCACGCGCACCGCCCACTGCATGGCCACGCGCTGGGCCGCCGCGCCCTGGGCGGCGAACTTGTCAGGGTGCACCTCGGCCTGCAGCGCGCGCCAGCGCGCATCGAGCTCGGCACGCACCAGCGCATGGCGGCGCGGCAGGCCGAACAGGGTGAAATCGTCGTCGGTGAGTTGCATGTCGGGTTCCTGACAAGACAAAGGCGCGGAGATGGCGGTCCGCGCCTTCATGCAAGTCGGCGGCCAGCCAACGCCGGCCGCATCACACGCGGAAGGATTCCCCGCATCCGCAGCGGTCCTTCTCACGCGGGTTGTGGAACTTGAAGCCCTCGTTCAGGCCCTCGCGCACGAAGTCGAGCTCGGTGCCGTCCAGGTAGGGCAGGCTCTTGGGGTCGATCAGCACCTTCACGCCGTGGTCCTCGAAGACATGGTCTTCGGGCGCCACCTCGTCGGCGTATTCCAGCTTGTAGGCCAGACCGGAACAGCCGGTGGTCTTGACGCCCAGGCGCACGCCCACGCCCTTGCCACGCTTGGTGATGTAGCGCGACACATGGCGTGCCGCCGCTTCCGACAGGGTGACAGCCATTGCGCTCAGACCGCCTTCTCGGTGGCCGCTGCCGCCACC
>CAYPDO010000754.1:0-2504 GCA_964409495.1 uncultured Bordetella sp. | reverse complement strand
CTTTTTCGCGAAAAAGAAAGGGGGCAAAGAAAAGCGCTTCCAAACTTTCCGACCACGCACTGCTGCTCGTCAAGCAACGAGACGGGCGCCTCGCCCGCCCGGCGGGCTCGAACAGGCTGCCGGCATACGGCTTGGTTCGGGATGCACCGCCGCCGATGGCCTGGCCGTCGCATGGCGCGGCTCTGGCATCCAGTCGTGCCCGGCTTCGTTCTTCACGCAAGTCCTGACCGGGGGGCCCGCGCGCGTGGAGTGGGCAGAGGCGTTTCCGGCCATCCGTGTTCGAGCCCGCCGGGCGGGCGAGTCGCCCGCCTCGATGCACCGAGCAAAGTGCTCGATGGTGTCGGAAAGTTTGGAAGGCGCTTCTCTTTGCCTACTTTCTCTTTCGCCGGAAAGAGAAAGTAGGTCGCCCGCCGGGGCGACATCCCGGCGCGCTGCCCAGAGCCATGGGCAACGCCGCCAACGCGAACAAGAAAAACAACAAACAACATGAGCGCACAAACAACGTCCTCGCTGACACGACACGCCGTCGTCGCGGCAACCGCGCTCGTCCTGCTGTGGGCCGTGTTCCGCACCTACGCCGCCGGCCAGCCGATGTGGGCCCTGGGCCTGCTCGCCGCCGGGGCTGCCGCCCTCACCGTCTACGCCAGTGCCGGCCGCAACGTCGCCTGGAAGTACCTGTTCCCTGGCGTGGCCGGCATGCTGCTGTTTGCCGCGTTTCCGCTGCTCTACACGGTGCAGATCGGCTTCACCAACTACTCGTCCGCGCACCTGCTCACCGAAGAGCGCGCCCGCGCCTACCTGCTGGACCAGCGCGAGTTCGACGAAACCGGGGCGTTTGAATTCACGCTGCTGCGTGATGGCAACGGCCACCGCCTGAAGCTGACCCCGGCCGACGGCCGCGACGGCCCGACCCTGACCACCGCAACGATCGATCTCGGCACGGTCAACGCCGAGACTGCCCCGATCGCCGCCACGCCGGCCGAGAGCAGCCCGGCCGCCGGCACGCCGGTCGACCTGCGAGAACGCATCGCCCTGCGCCCCGCGCTGCAGGCGCTGCGCCTCCAGATCCCCGGTGGCGCCACACTGGGCTATGCCGGCCTGCGCGAATACGCCCCGGTGCGCCCGCTGTGGCAGGCCCAGCCCGATGGCAGCCTGAAGCACACGGCCGATGGCACGCTGGCGCGGCCCAACCGCGACACCGGTTATTTCGAGACCGCGCCGGGCCAGACATTGACGCCGGGCTTCAAGGTGAACATCGGCGTCGCGCACTACGCGCGCATGCTCACCGATGCCGATTTCCGCGGCCCCTTCGTCGCCATCTTCGGCTGGACGGTCACGTTCTCGGCGCTCACCGTGCTGTTCTCCACCGCACTGGGCCTGGCGCTGGCCGTGGCGCTGAACTGGGAGGGGCTGAAATACCGCACGCTCTACCGCACGCTGCTGTTCCTGCCCTATGCGGTGCCGGGCTTCATTTCGATCCTGGTGTTCAAGGGCCTGTTCAACCAGAACTTCGGCGAGATCAACGCCATCCTCGATGGCCTGTTCGGCATCCGCCCGGCCTGGTTCGCCGATCCGCTGCTGGCCAAGGCCATGCTGCTGATCGTCAACACCTGGCTGGGCTACCCGTACATCATGGTGCTGGCCACCGGGCTGCTGAAGGCCATTCCGGCTGACCTGTACGAGGCCTCGGCCATCGCCGGCGCAGGCCCCTGGACCAACTTCCGCCGCATCACCGCGCCGCTGATCGTCAAGCCGCTGATGCCGCTGCTGATCAGCGCCTTCGCGTTCAACTTCAACAACTTCGTGCTGATCAGCCTGCTCACCGACGGCCGGCCCGATTACCTGAACACCAAGCTGCCGGCCGGCACCACCGACATCCTGGTGTCCTACACCTACCGCATCGCGTTCACCGACGCCGGCCAGAACTTCGGCCTGGCGGCGGCGATCTCCACGCTGATCTTCGGCATGGTGGCGCTGATGGCGCTGCTGCAGCTGCGCTTCATGCGCGGCGCCAACTCCCAAGCCGCGAGGTAAGAAACCGCCATGGCCATCGTCACCGGCAAACGCCACCGCTGGCGCGTGCGCGCGCTGCATCTCGGGCTGTGGGTGCTGATCGCGCTCACGCTGTTTCCGCTGCTGGCCGTGGTATCGATCAGCCTGCGGCCGGGCAACTTCGCCACCGGCGCGCTGATCCCCAGCACCATCAGCTGGGAGCACTGGCAGCTGGCGCTCGGCATGGCCGTGACGCGGCCCGATGGCACGGTGGTGCAGCCGCCCTTCCCGGTGCTGCTGTGGCTGTGGAACAGCATCAAGATCGCCACCATCTCGGCACTGCTGATCGTGGCCATCTCCACCACCGCGGCCTATGCCTTTGCGCGGCTGCGCTTCGCGCACAAGACGCTCATCCTCAACAGCATGCTGCTGCTGCAGATGTTTCCGGTGGCGGTGGCGCTGGTGGCCATCTACGCCATCTTCGAAGGCATCGGGCAAAGCCTGCCGTGGCT
>CAYPDO010000753.1:0-2510 GCA_964409495.1 uncultured Bordetella sp. | reverse complement strand
CAGGCGCATGCGCCAGCCGCCCGAAAAACTGCTCACCGGCGCATCCAGCTGCGCGATCTTGAAGCCCAGGCCCAGCAGCAGGGCCTGGGCGCGGGCGCGTGCATCGAAGGTGCCGGCCTGCTCGAGCGCCATGTGCGCCTCGGCGATGGCATGGCCGTCACCGCTGGCCTCGGCGGCATGCAGTTGCTGGCGTGCCTCCAGCAGCGGGATGTCGCCATCGAGCACGAACTCGGTGGCCGGCTGGTCGGTCTCGGGCATGTGCTGGGCCACCTCGCCCATGCGCCAGGTGGGCGGCATCTCGGCATCGCCGGCATCGGCCTGCAGGCGGCCGGCCAGCAGCGCGAACAGGCTGGACTTGCCAGCACCGTTGCGGCCCACCAGGCCCACATGCTCGCCGGGGTTGAGGGTGACGCTGGCGTCCTGCAGCACCACCTTGACGCCGCGGCGCAGCGTGAGATTCTTCAACTGGATCATGGGAATCAGACCGCCGTAACGGCTTCAATGCGGGGGCGCCAACCCAGCGGCCGCCGTGGAACCGGCTCTGCCGGGCCACTGGCGGCGCCCCCTGGGGGGAGGCGGCGAAGCCGCTTCGGGGGGGGCTATCCCGCCGCCAGCATCACCAGCATCTCGGGCGAGATGCCCGACTGCATCATCTGGCCGCTGATCACCGCCTGGATGGCGTGGCCCTTGACTGAGGTGTCGCGGCGGATCGGCTGGCGCAGCTTGCTGCCGGCCGGCGTGCTCATCACCGCCACCACCGGCGTGGTGACGGTGGGGCCGCGGCGCACCACCAGGCCGCACTCGCCCGATTCCAGCCGCACATAGCAGCCCGGCGGGTAGACGCCGAACTCCTTGACCAGCGCCGCGGTCATCGGGTGGCCGGGATCCTGCATGAACATTTGCCGGCCGGCCTGGTCGGCGGCCATGGCCTGGCGTGAGCCGCGCGGGCTCAGCTTGGCGGTGTAGATGTCGGCGCGGCGCACCAGGTCGGCGGTGTCGCTGATCTGGCGCAGGCCGCCGGGGTAGCCGCTGCCGTCGGGCACCTCGTGGTGCTCGGCCACGGCGCGCAGCCACTCGGCATCGGTGACGCCGCTCAGCTCGAGCATCAGGCGGCTGAAGTCGGGATGGGCGCGCACGGCGTCGCGCTGCTCGTCGCTGAGCGGCGTGCTCTGCTGCGCCAGCTCGCCCTGCAGCTCGAGCATCGAGATGTTCATCGTCAGCGCCACCTTGAAGGCACGCTGCGCGTCGCTGGCCGCCCAGCCCAGGCGCTGCGCCACCAGCAAGGCGGTGATGGCCGCATGCATCGAGCGCGTGATGCCGTACTGCGCCATGGCATTGCCCTCCTGGCGCAGCACCTGGAAGATGGCCAGGTCGCGGTCGCGCTCGATCAGCGTCACCACGGTGGGCGTGGCGGCGTCCAGCGCATCGACAAAGGCCTCGTCGCCGGCGGCATGGCGCAGCGTCTCGCCCAGCTGGTGCAGGTTGCGGTTCCACAGGCCCGGCAGCTCATGCGGCTTGGCGCGACGTGCCTCGGCGGCCGGATCGGCCAGCTCGGCGATGTCGACCAGCGCGCCGCGCTCGAACAGCGCGCACATCTGCTCGTAGTTGTCCACCAGCTGGCCGCGCGCCAGCAGCAGCGTGCGGTCGGCGTCGTAGATGTTGAACGGCAGCGACGCCGCGATCGCGACCCGGTGCTTGAACTGCGACAACGGGGAGAACTGCACGGTGGACTGCATGGGACGGCTCGCTGAGAGGACGGTCAGAACTGATTGACGTGACCCGATATGGTGCGTTATCGGGTGTGCCGGGCCGGACTTGAGGGGATTCCTCAATCGGTTGCAAGTGAAATCCCGCAGCGCGACCGCCCCTGGGCCTCGCCCACAATGCCGCCGCATGAGTGATCCCGCCGACCGTCATGCCGCCCTGCACGGCAGCTTTGCCTGGCAGGTGCCGGCGCAGTTCAACATCGCCGAGGCCTGCTGCGCACGCTGGGCACGGCGCAGGCCGCGTGCGGTGGCCATCCGCTGGCAGCGCGAAAACGGCGAACGCGGCACGCTCAGCTACGGCCAGCTGCAGGCCTCGGCCAACCGCCTGGCCCACGCGCTGGCGCGGCGCGGCGTGCAGCGCGGCGAGCGCGTGGCCATCGTGATGCCGCAGCGCGTGGAAACCGCCATCGCCCACATGGCCGTGTACCAGCTGGGCGCGGTGGCCATGCCGCTGTCGATGCTGTTCGGCCCCGAGGCGCTGGAATACCGCCTGCAGGACAGCGGCGCGCGCGTGGCCATCGTCGACGAGAGCGCCATCGCCAACCTGCGCGCCGCGCGCCCGGCCTGCCCCGGCCTGGCCTGCGTGATCGCGGTGGGCGAGGCGGTCGGCCAGGGCGATGTGGATTGGGCCGCCGCGCTGGCCGCCGAGCCCGACCACCACGACCCGGTGGTGACCGGCGCCGACGAGCCCGCGGTGCTGATCTACACCAGCGGCACCACCGGCCCGCCCAAGGGCGCGCTGAT
>CAYPDO010000752.1:0-2513 GCA_964409495.1 uncultured Bordetella sp. | reverse complement strand
TGGGCGTCGTACACCCAGCGTCGGCGCGCAGCAGGCTGTGCGCCGCGAGCCGGGGCCAGCGCCTCCCCCACCCAACGGCCGCCCTCCAGGGCCAGCACCAGCATCAACACCCACTTACCGCCACCAGGCATTCCGGCTTTGGCCGCAGCCACGGCAGCTTGTACTTGCGCGTCTTCGTTGGGAGCCTCCTGATCGATCTGGCGTCGTGCCATGCGCACCGTGCTGTAGGCCCAGGCATGTTGCGGCCGGTCACTGCACCACGGCTGCAGTTGGCCGTCATGCCAGCGCGCGATCAATACATCCACCGACTCTTCGCCCTGCCGAGACGGCGAACTGCTGTCACTGAGCCAGTCAACACCGTCACGCCGGTAACCCAGTGCCAGCTTCACGCTGTTCAATTGCGCCAAACTGCGGGCACCGTGGGCCTTGCCCTCAGACTGCGTGCTGCTGGTCAGCAAGCCCACAGGCGGATCGGCGTCATCCCCAAAGACCCCTTCGATGAGCTTACGGGCGTCACTCGGCATGGTAAAGCCACCTGCCTGAAGCGCCTTGGCGGTGAGCCACAACTGCGCATGGTCGTCATAAACATGTGCAGCCTTTGGCAACAGACTCTTGTACCAATCTGCTGACGGCGCTCCTAACCATGCGGGCCCATACACCCACAGCCACGGCTCGCCACGTTGGTCAGCTTCACCCGGCGCCAATCGCTGCCCGTCGGCCGCGCGGGCATGACGCCGCAACCGACCGGCACGCTGGATCAAACGGTCGATGGGCGCGAGATCTGAAACAAGCAGATCAACATCGATGTCCAGCGACTGCTCAGCAACCTGAGACGCAATCAGCAAGCGCCCTCGGCGAGCGGTAGCAGTGCTACCAGATCCCAGCGCGAACAACACCTCGTCTTCTGTGTTGAGTCGATCACCCAATGTGAAGCGAGCGTGAAAAACCGTCAAGCTGCCCTCAGGCACATACGGACTGAGCAAGTCACGGGCCTGGAGCACGTCGCTGACGGTGTTGCGTATCCAGCCCACGCACTGCCCACGAGCCAACGCCGCTTGGACGGCCGCCAATACGGATTGCAGATCATGCTCGTACCGCACACGTATAGTGCGGCGAACGTCTGGCCGCGTGGCCATTGGGATTTCATCCACCTGACCGAGTCCGACCCGGGCCGGCCAAGAACTAACCAACGGGTAGTCCACACTGACGAGCGCGGGTGTGGCACGACCGGCACCGCGGGCAAACGCCTTGAGGAGCGAACACTTCATGCGCAGCGGAAGGGTCGCAGACAACATGATGGCGCTGCCACCCGCTGAGGCATGGAACTCCAGCAGGGATTCGAGCGTGCGCTGCATGTAAGCGTCGCAAGCATGAACCTCGTCCACCACCAACACCTTGCGGAATAGGCCCAGCAGGCGCAAAGACTGGTGCTTGGCCTGCAGCACCGCAAGCAACGCCTGATCGATCGTGCCCACACCGGCCGGCGCCAGGAGTGCACGCTTGTTATGGTCGGCCAGCCAGCTTGCGCAACGGCTGCTCGCGCTGTCATCCAACTGCCGTGGATCGCCTTCCTCCCAAGCAGCAGGCAGCACCGAGGCGGCAAAGGCCTCCACCAAGTCCTTTCGACCATGCGCCAACGCGAGACTGGCCACGCCGTCAAAAAGCCGCGCATACACCTGTGCGATACGCGTGTACATCGCATTCGCCGTGGCCATGGTGGGCAATCCAATGAAGAAGCCATCGGCAACTCCAGTGCCCATCAAGCGCTGCGTCAGCATCACCGCAGCCTCAGTCTTTCCCGCGCCAGTTACGTCCTCCAGCAAATGCAACTGCGGCCTCAGGCTCAACGGCACCGCGCTGGCCCAGTGCTGCAAGGGGGAAGGCGTTGCGATGGCGGGAAAGAGCTCGCCGAAGCGTCGCGATGGCACCAACGCCGGCGGCAGCACCCCGGTTTGCCGGAGCGTGCGGTCGGCTACGGCGCAGGTGGCGCGCCAATAGGCCTCTAGGCCTAGACCAGGTCGCGCGTGGTAGCGAAAGGCACGGGCGTCCGATCCCAGCCAGTCGGCCAGCACGGCCAAACCCGCCACCCACCAAGAAAGCTGCTGGCTGCGTTGCTTGAACTGATCAAGCTCCACCGTCGCAACGTGCTCGCGTATCCTGTCGGTGAGAAATCGTTGCGCCATATCCTGCACAAAGGCCCAAGCCGCCTCGCGTTCATGCTCAGGAAAATGAAGCTTGAGCGAGCTGCGTGAGCCCCAATCCCCCATTGGGGGCTGGCCATGGTGGCCAGTGACTGCGCCAGACCAGAGTAAAGCGCCGTCAACCCAATTGTCGCCATCGCCAAACCAACAAGCGGTTTGGATGCGTTCCCTCAGTACATCGCAAAACAGCCACTGACCCAGGCTGTCATGGCGTATGTCGGGCCGGCCGATGTGGTCTGGTGGTTCGCCTCGCAACCTAAGGCTACGCTGAACAAGCCGGCGATTTCGACGCTGCGTCGTGCTGGTGTCTGA
>CAYPDO010000751.1:0-2514 GCA_964409495.1 uncultured Bordetella sp. | reverse complement strand
AGGTTGCGGTAATCCCACCAGCTCCAGCTCTTGGGCGGCTGCTCGAACATGCGGAACGCGTCGTGCAGGCCCAGCGCCAGCAGGGCGCGGAAATGCGCGCGTTCCTCGTCGGTGCAATGGATCTGCCCGGCCCAGGCCACCGGGTCGAACACGTCGCGGTCTTCGGGCGCGATGTTGTAGTCGCCCATCAGCACCAGCTGCGGGTGCGCGGCCAGTTCAGTGCGCAGCCAGTCCTGCAAGGCCTGCAGCCAGCCCATCTTGTAGGCGAACTTGTCGCTGCCCGGCGCCTGGCCGTTGGGAAAATACGCGCCCACCACGCGCAGCCCGGCCACCGTGCCGGCAATCACGCGGGCCTGCTCGTCGCCCAGGCCCGGGATGTTGCGCACCACCTCGGCCGGCTCTTCGCGCGCCAGCAGGGCTACGCCGTTGTAGGTCTTCTGGCCGAACCAGGCGCTGCGCCAGCCGGCCTCGGCCAGCGCGGCCTGCGGAAACTTGTCGTCGGTGAGCTTGGTTTCCTGCAGCACCAGGGCGTCGGGCTGCTGCGCGGCCAGCCAGTCCAGCAGTTGCGGCAGGCGCACGGCCAGCGAATTGACGTTCCAGGTGGCGAGTTTCATCGTGGGGTCGGCCGCGTTGCGGCCGTGGGGACAGGCCGGGGCCCGGGTGCGGCGGATTATCCGGCGCGCCGGCGGCGCCGGGCCGCCGGTGCGTGGATCAGGCAGGCCTGGTGCCGGCTGTTTCGCCGATCGGACCGCGGCGTGCAGCGCAGACTTCCCGGTTCGTGGTTCTGCGTGTCGGACCGGCCTCGCCGTGTGGCCGGGCGGCGCGTGGACGGGGTGGGAGTCTGGTGATGGATGCCGATCTGTTCGTGGGCGATGGCGAGGCGCAGGCCTCGTCGCCCGGGCCTGCGCGCCGGGCCTGGCGCGAGCGCCTGGCCGGCTGGCATCCGCGCCATTGGCGCGGCACGCTCAAGGCACGCCTGGCCGCCGGCGGGCTGGCGGCACTGCTGCTGGGCATGACGCTGACGGTGGGCTGGATGTCGCACCGGGCCGAGCAGGACACCCTGGCCCAGGCGGCACGCCGCGAGCAGGGCGAGGCCACGCGCACGGCACTGGCCATCGGCCGCCGCATCGACGTGATGCGCCACGCCCTCACCGCGCTGGCACCGCTGGTCGAGCCCGAGATGGTGGGCGATGCCAAGCGCCTGGGCCTGCTGCTGGAGCGCCAGGCGGTGCTGCGCGGCATGTTCGCCAACCTGTTCGTGACCACGCCGCAAGGCCACATGCAGGTCTACGTGGATGCGCTGGGCATGCGCACGCCGGGCACCGAACTGGCCGATCGCCCCTACTTCCAGACCATGCTGCGTGAGCGGCGCGGCGTGATCTCCGAGCCGGTGGCCGGCCGCGTGGCCGGCGAGCCGGTGGTGGTGTTCCTGCAGCCGCTGCTCGATGCCGATGGCCTGCATGGCAGCGTGGGCGGCGCGCTGCGCCTGTCCAGCCGCGACCTGCTGGCCGATCTGGCCCAGGCCCACGACGGCCTGCAGGACATCCAGGTGATCGTCAGCGACGCCGCCGGCCACATCGTGGCCCACCCGCGGCGTGACCGGGTGATGACCATGGTGGCCGACGAGCCGGCACTGGCGGCTGCCCACGCGCGCTGGCTGGCGGCGGGGCGGCCCGCACAGTGGGCCGACGACCCGCGCGAAGACGCCACCGGCCCGGTGGTGGCCACCGCGGTGGATGCCAGCAGTGGCTGGCGCGTGTGGCGCCTGCACGAGCGTGGCGCGCTGATGGCGCCGCTGCGCGAGGCGCGCTGGCAGGCCCTGCAGTTCGCGGCCGTGCTGGCGCTGCTGCTGGCAGTGCCGCTGCTGGCCTACCTGGCCTGGCAGCTGCGGCCGCTGAACGACCTGGAAGCCCGCGCTGCGCGCCTGCTGCAGGGCGATGCCGAGGGCGAGTGGCCCGAGGCCGATGGCGAGGTGGGGCGGCTGTCGCGCACGCTGCGTCATGTGTGGGCCGAGCGCCGGCAGATGGAAGACTTCAACGCCCAGGTGCTGCGCAAGCTGGGCTCGGTGATGAGCGCGGCACCGGTGGGCATCGCCTTCACGCGCAACCAGCGCTTCGAGCTGGTGAGCACCGAGTTCTGCAAGCTGCTGGGCTATGCCGAGCACACCTTGCTGGGCCAGCCCACCGTGCTGATCTTCGCCTCGGCCGACGACTACGCGGCGCTGGGCCCCGAGGTGGCGGCCGCCTTCGAGGCTGGGGATTCGTATGCCGGCGAGTGGCAGCTGCGGCATGAGGACGGGCGCGTGTTCTGGGGCGGCCTGCGCGCGCGGCCGGTGGACCCGTATGACCGCCAGGCCGGCACGATCTGGAGCGTCAACGATGTCAGCGACCAGGTGCACTCGCGCCGCCAGCTCGAGCATGCGGCGATGCACGACCCGCTCACCGGGGTGATGAACCGCAAGGGCTTCGAGCGCGCGCTGTCCTTCGAGTTCGCCGGCCAGCCGGCCAGCCGGCC
>CAYPDO010000750.1:0-2523 GCA_964409495.1 uncultured Bordetella sp. | reverse complement strand
GTGGAGGACTACGTGCACGCCGGCTACGACCTCAGCGCCGAGGCCATCCTGCTGTGCGAAAGCGACGGCACGCCCGAGGAGGTGGCCGAGGAGATCGACCGCATGCTCGACGTGCTGAGCGGCTGCGGCGCCACGCGCATGGAGGTCAGCAAGGACGAAGCGCAGCGCCTCAAGTTCTGGAGCGGCCGCAAGAACGCCTTCCCCGCCAGCGGCCGCATCAGCCCCGACTACATGTGCATGGACAGCACGATCCCGCGCAAGCGCCTGGCCGACATCCTGATCGCCATCGCCGAGATGGAGAAGAAGTACCAGCTGCGCTGCTGCAACGTGTTCCATGCGGGTGACGGCAACCTGCACCCGCTGATCCTGTTCGATGCGAATGACCCCGACCAGATGCACCGCTGCGAGCTGTTCGGCGCCGACATCCTGGAAACCAGCGTCGCCATGGGCGGCACCGTCACCGGCGAGCACGGCGTGGGCGTGGAAAAGTTGAGCAGCATGTGCGTGCAGTTCAGCCCCGAGGAACGCGCGCAGATGCTGGCGCTCAAAGCCGCGTTCGACCCCGCCGGCACGCTGAACCCCGGCAAGGTGATCCCCACGCTGCACCGCTGCGCCGAGTACGGGCGCATGCATGTGAAGAAGGGGCTGCTGCCCTTCCCCGAGCTGGAGCGGTTTTGATGGGCGCGTCCGAAGACCCCGCCCTGCGCCGCCTGATCGACCAGGTCCGCGGCGCGCGCAGCGACCGCCTGGCGCTCAACATCACCGGCGGCGGCACCAAGGCCTTCTACGGCGGGCCGGCCACCGGCCTGGCGCTGGATGTGCGGCCGCTGGCCGGCATCAGTGCCTACGAGCCCAGCGAGCTGGTGGTCACCGCCCGCGCCGGCACGCCGCTGGCCGAACTGGAGGCGGCGCTGGCCGAGTGCGGCCAGTGCCTGCCCTTCGAGCCGCCGCGTTTTGCGCTGGCCGGTGGCTTGGCGGGTGGCACGGTGGGCGGCATGGTGGCCGCCGGCCTGGCCGGCCCCAGCCGCGCCGCGGTGGGCAGCGTGCGCGACTACGTGCTGGGCGCCACGCTGCTGAACGGCCGCGGCGAGCTGCTGAGCTTTGGCGGCCAGGTGATGAAAAACGTGGCCGGCTACGACGTGAGCCGGCTGCTGGCCGGATCGATGGGCGTGCTGGGCGTGATCTGCGAGCTCAGCCTGAAGGTGCTGCCGCTGCCGCCGGCCAGCATCACGCTGCGCTTTGAATGGGACGAGGCCACGGCGCTGAAAAAGCTCAATGAGTGGGGCGGCCAGCCGCTGCCCATCCACGCCAGCGCCTGGTGGAGCGGCATGCTGGTGCTGCGCCTGAGCGGTGCGGCCGCCGCCGTGCAGTCGGCACGGCAGCGCCTGGGCGGCGAGGTGGTGGACGAGGCGCTGGCCGTGCCCTTCTGGCAGGGCCTGCGCGACCATGCCGACGAGTTTTTCATCGGCGCGCACAAGGCCGTGGGCGGCGGCGCCACGCTGTGGCGCCTGTCGGTGCCGCAGACGGCGCCGGTGATCCCGTTCTCGGGCGAGCACCTGGTGGAATGGGGCGGCGCCCAGCGCTGGGTGGCCACCACCACGCCCGCGGCCAAGATGCGCGAGGCCGCGGCCCGCGTGGGCGGCCATGCGACGGCCTTTGCCGGCGACAAGAGCCTCGGCGCCTTCACGCCGCTGAGCCCGGCCCTGGCCGCCGTGCACCGGCGGCTGAAGCACGCGTTCGACCCCGACCGGCTGTTCAACCGCGGCCGCCTGTTCGACGAAAGCGCCGCATGAGCGATGTCACGCGGCAGATGGCGGACTACTACCGCCAACGCGCCACCTATTACGAGCGGGTGTACTTCAAGCCCGAGCGGCAGGATGACCTGCGGGCCATGGAGGCCTGGCTGCCCACGCAGTTTGCCGGCCGGCGCGTGCTGGAGGTGGCCTGCGGCACCGGCTGGTGGACACCGCATGGCGCGCGCGATGCCGCCCACTGGCTGGCCACCGACCTGAACCCCGAGACCCTGGCCGTGGCGCGCAGCAAGCCGCTGCCGGCCTGCGTGCAGCTGGCCGAGGCGGATGCCTACAGCTTTGCGCAGATCGACGGCCAGCGCTTCGATGCCGCCTTTGCCGGCTGCTGGTGGAGCCATGTGCCACTGGCCCGGCTGAACGCCTGGCTGCAGGCCCTGCACGCCCGGCTGGCACCCGGCGCGCGCGTGGTGATGCTCGACAACAGCCATGTGCAGCTCAGCAGCACGCCGATCAGCCGCACCGATGCCGACGGCAACACCTACCAGAGACGCACGCTGGACGACGGCTCGGTGCACGAGGTGCTGAAGAACTACCCGACAGCCGACGACGCCATCGCCCGCCTGGGCCCGCGTGCGCGTGATGCGCGGTGGATCGCCCACACCCATTACTGGATCCTGGCCTACACCCTGGCCTGAGCCCGCCCATGCAAACCCATCTCGCCGCCGAATTCCAGGCCACCCGCGACGGGCAGGAGGCCGAGGCCATCCTGCGC
>CAYPDO010000749.1:0-2526 GCA_964409495.1 uncultured Bordetella sp. | reverse complement strand
GGCTTCGTCAACGCCGCGCAGCGCGAGGGCAGCAACGTGGCCATGACCACCGGCCGCGTGGCCGCCGAGACGGTGATCGCCGCCAAGGCCGCCAAGCAGCCGCTGACCGCGAAGACCCTCTCGGCCTACAAGGCCGCGCTGGACGAGAGCTTCGTGATGAAGGATTTGAAGAAATACCGCGACCTGCCCGAGGTGCTGCACACCAGCCCACAGTTCTTCACCACCTATCCGGCCCTGGTAAACCGCGCCGCGCAGACCATGTTCACCGTGGACGGCGTGGACAAGAAGACCAAGGAACGCGAGATCTTCGGCAGTTTCAAATCCGCCCGCCGTCTGGGTGGCCTGATGTCTGACGCTTTCAAAATCTGGAGGGCCGTGCGATGAGCGCCGTTGCCGTGAACGTGGAAGAAAAGCTGTTCCAGAACCGCTACAAGGTCGACCACGGTCGGCCGCACATCCAGATCAAGAATCCGGCGGTGTGCAGCAACGATTGCAAGAGCCAGGCCTGCACCTTCGTGTGTCCGGCCAGCTGCTACAAGGCCGAGGGCAACCGCACGGTCACGCTGATCACCGACGGCTGCCTGGAATGCGGCAGCTGCCGGGTGATCTGCACCGAGCACAGCAACGTGGCCTGGGAATACCCGCGCGGCGGCTACGGCATCCTGTTCAAGTTCGGCTGAGGCACCCGTGGAAGTCGAAGCCTTTCTGGCCCATGCCATCGCGCTGGAGCGCGAGGCCGCCCGGCGCTATGAAGAGCTGGCGGCCGCCATGCACACCGAGGGCAACCGCGAGCTGAAGGCCTTCTTCGCGCGCATGGCGCATTTCTCGCGCCTGCACCTGGCCGAGGCCCAGGCACGCGGTGGCTTCCGCCATCTGCCGGTGATGCGCGATGACGAGTACCAGTGGCCCGAAGGCATCGGCCCCGAAACCGCCGCCTGGGCCGGCGTCGATGCCCAGCTCGACGGCACGGCGGCGCTGCAGCTGGCGCTCGACAGCGAGCAGCGCGGCCACGCCTACTACGCCGCCGTGGCGGCCACCACGCGCGACCCCGAAACCCGCCGCCTGGCCGGCGAGTTTGCCGCCGAGGAGTCGCAGCACGTGGCCGAGCTGCGCCGCCTGCTCGCCGCGCGCAGCCCGGCCTGAACGTCGCACCCGGTTGCCGGTTACGGCGGCCACCCGCCCGGCGGGCGCCCAGGCGGCCCGGCACCCGCCCGAGCCCGGCACCCGCCGATCACCACCCTGCCCTTCCACAACGATCCGTTTGTTTCCGGAGCTTGCACCATGCCCCGTCCCACTCGCCATGTCTTCGTCTGCAGCCAGCAGCGCCCGCCCGGCCACCCGCGCGGCTCGTGCGCGGCCAAGGGCGCCTCGCCGCTGCTGCAGGCCTTCTGGGCTGAGTTGCAGAAGCGCAACGCCTACGACCAGGTGGCCATCACCTATTCGGGCTGCCTGGGCCCCTGCGACGGCGGCGCCAATGTGCTGGTGTATCCAGACGGCGTGCTCTACCAGCGCGTGACGCCCGACGATGTGGTCGAGGTGTTCGAGAAGCACCTGCTCGGCGGCGAACCGGTGGCCCGGCTGCAGGCCGCCACGGCCGAGTGGTGAGGCCTGTCACGCGCTTGTCTTGATATGCATCAAGACAGGGCCCGGCTTGCACCGGGCATGCGCGCAAACCCGCGGATTGGGCTCGCTTCTTGCACTTTGACCCGCGTCATGCACCGTACGCCGGGCAGGTCGCCCGACAACGATGCATGGCAGGCACATGGGCGCAGCCTGATGCACCGGCATCGGGTGTTGCCCGCAGGAGGTGCACGATGCTCAGCCGCGGCCCGATGAACGAACGCTCGCATGTCGAGCTGATCACGGTCTACGAGATCTGCCGCATCCTGGGGGCCTCGCTGGACATCACGCGCACCTTCCGTGCGGCGCTGAATGTGCTGACCGCACACCTCGAGCTGCCGCGCGCGATGATCGTGATGCCGGCCGAAGACGGCGAGGCGCATTTGCGGGTGCACAGCTCGGTGGGCCTGAACCACGAGCAGGCCGAGCGCGGCCAGTGGCAGTACGGCGAGGGCGTGATCGGCCGCGTGTATGCCAACGGCATGCCGGTGACGGTGCCCGACGTGGCCCAGGCGCCCGAATTCCTCGACCGCACCGGGGCCTTTGGTGCGAAGGACCCCGAACACATGCTCGGCTTCATCGTCGTGCCGATGAAGACCGACCGCGCCGTGGTGGGCGTGCTGGCCGCGCAGCGCGAGGTGAGCGGCGGCGCGCGCCTGTCGGACGACCAGCGCATCATGACCATGGCCGCGTCGCTGCTGGCCCAGGCCGTGGCCCTGCACGGCGCCGTGCGCGACGAGCACCAGCGCCTGCAACAGGAGGCCACGCGACTGCAGAAGGCCCTGGCCCGTGAGCCGCGCGGGCGCTACTCGCTCGACAACGTCATCGGCGAGAGCAAGCCGATGCAGCAGGTGTTCGTCGAGGTGCACCAGGCCGCGCCCAGCCGCGCCACCGTGCTGCTGCGCG